>JBAYJA010000002.1 GCA_041665345.1 Patescibacteria group bacterium | reverse complement strand
GGTGGGTAGATGACCGTACTCTCTCGGCGGTAGTACTTCTGAATTCGCTTGGCCACGAACTGTGAATTGGCAATGAAGTGATCCACCCGATCTGCAGCTTGTTTGTCCCACACCCGCAGGTAGTTGAGCGCAAGGGGAAGAAATTTCCGAACCATCCGTGGCACGCGAATTTCATTTGCGTAGGTATGCGCGTCGCTCCACAGGTAACGCGTGGGCGTATGGCAGTAGCAAATGTGAAGTGCTCCTGGTGGCACAATCACGCCTTTGGCAAAGGCGGAGGCATCCGACAAGACCACATCATACGAGGTGAAGTCAAAGCTCTCAATTGCCGCCGGCATGGCCAGGAGGTACCACTTGTAGTACTTCTTGCCCCACGGCAGACGTTCGATAATCGAAGTGCGCAAATGCCAATTGGCAAAACGGTCACCCACCCTTTTTTGGTCGTGCACCAACGTGTACACCGGCGCGTCGGCGTACAGTTCGTGCAGCGCTTCCAGTACGCGCTCCGCGCCGCCAAGCTGGTTTAAGTATTCGTGGACAAGAGCAACGCGCATAGAGGTGCTAGACAGCTGCTCGGCGAGAGAAAACCGCGCCTGGAGTTCGGAGGAGAATCATGACATCCATAGCAAAACTCCAGTTCTCAATGTAGGTAATATCCAATTGCGCTTCTTCATCAAAGCTCAATGCTGCTCGGCCGCGCACTTGCGCCATACCGGTCATCCCTGGCCGAATGGTCAGGAGCTTCCGGTGCCAACCAGCGTACTTCGCCACCTCTTCTGGTTCGTGCGGCCGTGGGCCAACCAGGCTCATTGAACCCAGCAGTACATTCACCAACTGTGGAAATTCATCCAAGCTGGTCTGCCGCAAGAAACGGCCCACGCGGGTAATCCGTGGATCATTTGCCATTTTGAAGAGTGGACCATCCTGCCGTTCGTTCTTCTCCATGAGTGTGGGTTTCAGCGCATGCGCATTCCGAATCATGGACCGAAATTTCAGCAGCGTAAAAGTCTTCCCTCGTTCGCCCACCCGTTTGAGCTTGGCGAAGACTGGTCCCGGGCTATCCAAAACAATCAGCAGGGCAATGATGAGAAAAAATGGGGAGAGGATGATGAGCCCCATACCGGAAACCAAAATATCAAATGTTCGCTTCCAAATTTTTCCCCACCCATCCAGACGAGTCCGCTGCACTTCTACCACTGGCGTGCCAAACAAGGTGGACACGCGCAAATGCCCAGCATGGGTGGCGAACATATCTGCCACATACTGAAAACCCAAGTGGTGGAGCTGCGCCGCATTGAGCAAGGCAACGACGTCTGCTTGCGGCACATCTGTTGCAGCTAGGAGCACGGCATCGGGTTTTTTCTCTTGCAGCACCGTACCAAACTGCAGCTGGGTGGAACTCCCAAAATCTGGCAACCGACCAACGCACTGGTAGCCTTCACCGCGACCTTGGTACAAATCATTTACAATGCGGTCAGCCAGATCACCAGAGCCAACGACCAGCAGTCGCTGCAGGCCAACGCCATTACGTTGCATGACCTGCACAATCCACCGCACCAGCAAGCGCCCAAAAGCAACAAAGAGCACGCCCAGCAGCCAGCCAACGAGAATGATGAAGCGAGAGGAAAAAAGTTCTCGCCGGAAGAAGATGGAAAAAATGACCACGGTCATGGCCGCGGCAGACGCCACAATCACCCGTCCAATTTCCGCAATGGCGTAGCGCTGGCGCAAGGCGTACAACCCAGCCATGGCCAGACAGAGTACCCAAATAATGCCAATGGCAAAAACAAAAATGACGTACTCCTGAAATGGGAGTTCCGCCACGACTGGTCGCAGATTCGCCACCGTCCCGCTGAAGCGCAAGCTATACGCCGCACAACCCGCCAGCACCACCATAACAAAATCCAGGGGTACCAACACTGCGGCAGTGATGAGCTCAAGTCGTCGCATGGAAAATGAATCTGAACGAAAGTGCAGGAAACGCCATGCGCTACTGTATGGTGTTGCCTGTTGCCAAAGCCAGCCGATAAGCCGAATTCTGTTCGTAGCGCTCAACTTGCATCGAGTACCACGTGACGACTATCTCTCTGGGATCTGCATTGCTGCAAACCTCTAGCAGCCAACCCGCCCTGTACCAGAACCTTACGGCTCGGTGCAGGGCCTACTTGGCCTTGCACTGGAGAGGGTTTACCGTTTCCTACCTCACGGTAGGATGCTGTGGTCTCTTACACCACAATTTCACCCTTACCTGTTCCCAGCACGTTTCCGTACTGAGCCATCGGCGGTATCTTTCTGTTGCCACTCCTCAGGTGCTTTCGCACCTCAGGCGAGGTCCCACCGAAGTGGGGCACTTTCCCTGGGCTTCATCCATTCAAGAACTCGCGAGGACTCCTTGGATGGCCTACTCCCGGTTGCCGTTAGCAACTCTCCGTGACCCCGTTTCATGACTTCGGCTGGCAAGCACCTACAGACTTGTAGGCAGCTCGCCGGCCGAAGCCAGGCGTAGGTCGGTGTTCGGACTTTCCTCCCTCCGTAGCCCGAGCAGAGCAAGGGCGTAGGAGGGCAGCCGTCTAGCTGACTTTGGCCTGCTTACCGTACAATATTCTGCCTTCCATGTCAAGCATACGCAAAAACTTTTTTCGTGGGTTTACGTTGCATAGACACGCTTAACGAGAAACTGACGATGCGTTCTTCACTGCAACAGGCGCAGTCTGCTTGTGCAATGTTCGGACGTACACTGCCTTCACAATTTCCGTCAACGCAAAGTACGCCAAAACAAAACCAATAATGAGTGCGAACTGTGGTGCGGTGGGTGGAACCATATGGAAAACATTGGCGGCAAACGGCACAAATGGAATGAGCAGCGTTAGACCCGCAGCAGCTGCGGCAATCCACAGCACAACCCCAGCAGGTCTCCGCGCAAAAAGTGCTGGCCGAAATGTACGTATGGAGAAGACGAGCACCAGCTCTGTGAGAATGCTCTCAATCAACCAGAGGCTTCGCAACTCTGTTTCTCCAAAGTGCCGGAAGGTTGCAAAGGCTAAGAAGTCAAACAACGTACTCACCAAACCAAGAATGAGACAGTAGAACGCAAGCTCACGCAAATGCAGTCGCACTGGTTTTGCCGTATCTTCTGGCTCCACTCGGTCAGCCGCGACAGCCATGAGGGGTAAATCTGTCAGGAGATTTGCCAAAAGAATTTGCAGCGGTAACAGCGGCAAGAATGGGACGAGTAAAGAAATGCCAGCAATGCCAAAAAAATTCCCAAAGTTCCCAATGAGCGTGTAGCGCAAGTACTTTGTGATGTTCGCGAAAATACCACGACCCTGTTCAATCCCGCGGATGATAACGTGCAAATCTTTTTCCAAGAGCACCACGTCGCTCGCATCTTTCGCCACATCAGCTGCGCCTTGCACCACCATAGCGACGTTTGCCAATTTCAAAGCTGGGGCGTCATTCATTCCCTCACCCAAAAAGCCAACAGACGCCCGGGTCTGGAGCGTTTCAATAATCCTGTACTTCTGCGTGGGGGTCACCCGTGCAAAGACCCGCGCTCGCCTCACAACCTGCTCAAAGCCAGCACCGTGCAGCGTATCCAATACTTCACCGGAAACAATATCATCTGGCCCATGCGGTAGCTGTAACTTCTTCGCAATACTCCCGGCCACAGCCAAACTATCTCCAGTAAGAATTTTCACTTCCACTCCCAAGGCCGCGGCCTTTGCCAGTGTATCCACAGACGTTGGTTTCAGCGGATCAGCAAAAGCCACCATGCCCAAGAACGTCAGGCCAGCTTCATCATTCTCATGGTACTCTGGCCGCTTGCTCACTGGCCGAATTGCCACACCTAGCGCACGGTGCCCGGCCTCCCCAAATGTAGCAAGGACCCGAAGAATTTCTGGTCGCGCTTCTTGCACCGGAACCAGACCATGCGGAAGCTCAACATTCTTGGTGTGATCCAGGAGCACTTCTGGTGCACCGCGCACCACCAACCAACGAGAACCGTCCGTTCGTTCAAATACCACACTCGATCTTCGTCGCTCAGGGTCAAAGGGAATGCGGGCAACAATACGTCCGCGGAGTACGGGTTCACCTTTCCGCTGGACGTGCCGAAGGGCTCGGTCAAACGCTGCCGCCTGCGCATCATCACCAGCCGAAAAACCTGCAGCCATCCACGCCACAACATTTTCCGGACTCGATGCAAAAATATCTTCAACCGTTAATCGATTTTGGGTTAACGTTCCCGTTTTATCAGTACACAGAATTTCAATTTGCCCCAGGTCTTCAATTGCGCCCAGTCGCTTTACCACCACTTTTTCCTTGGCTAGCCGCAGAGCACCCCGAGACAGGGTAATGGTAATGACTGTGGGGAGGGCTTCTGGTATCACACTCACCGCAAGCGCAATGGAGAAAAGGAAGAGCTCGCCAATACCCAAAGCGCCGTTGAGTGCGTACCGCGAAACGAAAACGATCGCCAGAGTGATCCCAACGACCAGAAGCATGAATTTACTGAACTTGGCTAAATTCTCATCAAAACTTGAATGCCGAACTGTTTGCGATGTCAGTTTTGCAATTTCCCCCAAAACGGTTCGTCGACCCGTGGCAATGACCACCCCAACTGCCTCGCCAGCTGCGACCGTGGTTCCCATGAAGGCCACGTTCGTTGCGCGTTCAGGAGTACTTATGGAAACACTCATTGCAGTGGTTTGCTTTGCAACCTGAACCGATTCGCCAGTTAACACTGATTCATCCAATAGAAAATTCTTCACTTCACACAAACGAATGTCAGCAGGTACCACATCACCCGTCCGTACAAGTACAATGTCACCCACAACAACCTCTGACCGTGAAATGACGAGCTCTTTCCCCCCGCGACGGACAACCGCATGATCGTGCACAATAGTCTGCAGTTTCTGCAAGTACTTGGCGCTCTTGTACTCCTGCACAAAGCCCAATACCGCGTTTATGACCACAATCACAGCAATGGTAATAGCATCCACAAACTCACGAAGTATTCCCGATACAGCTAAAGCCACAACTAAGAGAAGAACCATTGGGGAACGGAATTGCCTGCCCAAAACCACCCACCCTGAGTGGTCGGTAGTATGAATGGTATTCTCCCCATCACGCCCTAGCCGAATTCCCGCCTCTGTGCTTTGCAAACCTTGCAAAGTTGTCCCCAAGGCTTTCAGCACTGCCGCAGGCGCTTGATTAGCAGACAATATTGTTCTTTTTGGCTCCTGCTTTTCCTCCATATATACAAGTATACGCCATCTTTTTATGGTTATTTTTATGCTAATATTAGCCATTTATTGAACAACTTTAGTTATCCACAGTTTAAGGATCAAAGAAAATCCTCTGATTTTCTTGCCGATTTCTTGACCCACCCTGAAAAAACCTAGGAAATTTGCTATACTATTTCCATATCGTCATTTAACCCCATGCAACCATGGCAAAAGGCTTGAGCAAATCGGCCTTCATCGCCCTCTTGGCGGAGAAGTCCGGTCACAGCAAGAAAGAGGTAACCACAATGTGGGACCTCATCGTTACCACGGCATACGCCGAAGCAAAGAAGGGTGAAATCACCCTCCCAGGGCTCGGGAAGCTTATGAAGAAGCACCGCGCTGCTCGCAAAGGGCGTAACCCAGCCACCGGCGCTGAGATCCAGATCCCAGCCAAAACCGTGGTGAAATTCCGGGTTGCAAAGGCGGCTAAGGACTCAATCCTTTAAGCTGTTTATCATGCAAAACCCCCTTAAACAAGGGGGTTTTGTTATATTTACTGACTCCGCGTCCTTAGCCGTCCTGAGGAATCTGCGACGAAGGACCTTTAAAAAAAGACTCAATTCTCTAAGGAATAGTACGGTTTTTAAAGAAAGAGGCCTTCACAAGTGAGGGTCTCTCTCTTTTTGTATGTCTTTGGCCGTCCCGAGTCTTTCGAGGGACCTTTATGAGCAACTCAATCCTTTAAGCTTTTCATCAAGCAAAACCCCTTTATAAAGGGGTTTTTTTATTCACAAACTCTATGTCCTTAGCCGTCCTAAGAGTTCGACGATCAAAAAGCTAAAAAAGATTCAATTCTCCAATAAATCATCTAGTTTTAGCAAAAATTTCAATTTATGAGTCTCTTTTCATTTCCGGTTGAGGGTTATTGGGTTGATTTATCCACAAGCAAAAAGGTTACAAAACCTTAAAAAATATCTTGATTATGTAAATTTTAATGAGGATGATACAGAAAGAATGGTTAAAGTCTTGGGAATCAATCCGAAAATCAAACTCTTGACATACGTGTAAATATTTATTCTAATCATTTGACAAATTGCACTCGTTTTGTAGGATTTAGCTAACTTAGTGTTAACTCAAAAAGATTGCTTCTGGAGGGGAGGAATCTTGACAAATATCCGTCGGCTTGCTAAACATAGCTGTTACCCACATGCAAACCGAAACCTCCAACCAAAGCGTTCTACAGTCGTAAACCAACCGATCTCTGGTTCGTTGGGTTTTTGCATAAAATCGACAATTTTTCGCCCCTGAAGGCGCTTTATCGACACTCACTCATCACCCTTTCTCTTTCTACAATTGCAACAAGTTTCAACCATTTCCAAGACCCCTATGAAGAATCTCTTCACCAGTCAGTCCTTTCCCTTGCAACAGCCGAACTTCCTGAAACCTCGGGTGCTGAAGCGCCGGAGCTGGAAGACGCTCAATATCCTCTCAACGCTGGCAATTGTGCTAAATACCGGCATGGTTGGGGTGTTTCTGCAGCCGCAAACCACCCAGGCAGCCACACCAAACCCAACTCCAGTAACCAACCCTGTCCTCGGGCAAGCCTGTGGACTGGATATCGCACTCGTGATTGACAGCTCAAGCAGCATTAGCAATAGCGAGCTGACCCAAATGAAGAACGCCTACAAAGCCTTTGTAGATGCTTTCTTGCCTGGTACGCCAACGCAAATGAGCGTGACGGAATTTGATACGACTGCTACTGTCCGCCAAGGTTTTACAAATAACGTTACCTTGCTAAAGAATGCCATTAACAGCGCAAACAGCAGCGGTTTTACAAACTGGGAAGACGGGTTGCTGAAAGCCTGGTCCACCTTCGACCCCCGTCCGGCGAAGCAGAACCTCATCCTCTTTGCCTCTGACGGCAACCCAAACCGGAAAGGCACCGCCGGTACCAGCGTATCAGAATCTGCAGCCCTGGCAGCCGCAGTAACCCAGGCGAACACTTTCAAGACTGCCGGCACCCGGATTGTGACCTTGGGCATTGGCGACGACTTGGATGTGAACAACCTCAAGGCAATCTCTGGATCTAATGTGAATACCGGCGTCACTTCTGACGTCATTACCACCGACTTTGCTTCTCTGGCCGGCACCCTGGCCACGTTGGCGAACCAACTCTGTGGCGGAAAAATCTTGGTGCAGAAACAATTCGACACCAATGGCGATGGCCAAGCCGATGTGACTGGTAGCCAAGCTGATCCCCTACTGGCAGACTGGACCTTTGATGTGGACGGTACGCCCAGCAATCCCGCAGCCCAAACCACCACGAACACTGGCAGCTTGGAGTTCTCAGTTCTGACGGGCACCTACAGTGTTACCGAAACCAATCAAACTTCTGGCACCCAATTCCTGTCCGCACAGTGTTTCCTGGGGACGCAGCCAGTTGGCCAGCTGAACCAACAGACCAAGAGCATAACGGGTTTGAACCTGAGCAACGACCAGACCATTGCGTGCACCTTCCTCAATCAGGTTGCACAAGCAACGCTGACCGTGCACAAGAAAGTGGATCGCAATGCAGACGGCCTCATTAACGATCTAGACGGTGACTACCACAACCCGCAAGGCTGGACCTGGGACGTCGTGCAGGGCACCCAGAATAATGCAGGTGGGGCGATTATCCAGCTCCCAGCTGGCACGCACACCATCACCGAAGATGGGTACCCAAACTTTCACGCGACTTGGCTTTGCCGCAACGTCTTGGTGAACGAACCTGACATTACCGGCACGGGCACGAGCTTCACTTTGCAGCTCCCTGCAGGTGGGTCGTACTTCTGTGCGTTCACCAACACCCATGATACCGGGCTAGTCCATTTCAATAAAGTCGTGGTTGGCGGAGCAGCACAGGACACCGATTTCGTCTTCACCACGGATGGTCGCCAGTTTACCGATGGTCAAAGCGGCACGTTCCTCACCGGCACGTACCCACTGACTGAGTCTGGCGTTCCTGGCTATAGTTTGACCGCAGCGTCTGGCGCCTGCAGCTTGGGCCAAAATGGTATTACTCTGAACGTCACCAAGCATGGCGGCACTTGCACCATTACCAATACACGCGACGCCGGAACCCTCATCGTCCACAAGGACGTGGTCAACCCAGATGGTGGTACAGTTAATGACACCCACAACTTCACGGCTCGGGTGAACGGCGCAAACCCAAAAACCATCGCTGAAGGAAACGAAGCAACCTACAGCAACCTGGCCACCGGCACCTACACGGTAACCGAGGATACCGACGGAAACTACACCTTCGTGAGTTTTAACCATGACTTGGATCTGAACACCGCGGGTGCACAGGTGAGCATTACCAAGGGTCAAACCACCCACCTCACCATCACGAACAAGCAGAAGAAAGCGACGATCACGATTAGTAAAGATGTACGGAATGCCCAAGGTGGCAACGTTGCAGACAGCACTGCTTTCAACGTAACCAGCAATGCGGGCAACTTCAGCATTAGCGAAAATACGCCCAAGGTACTCACCGTCAACCCTGGATCGTACACCTTTGCCGAGAGTAACCCCAGCAACTACACCGTCCACTCCACTAACCCCAAGACCTTGACCGTGGCCAGCAACGGCAGCACCAGTTACACCTTCGTGAACTGGCAAAAAGCCGGCAGCATTGCGGGTAAAAAATTTGAAGACAAGAATGGCAACGGCGTACGCACTGCTGGTGAAGACTGGCTGGAAGATTGGAAAATCTACTTAGACCTCAACGGCAATGATCGCTGGGACAACGGTGAACCGTATGACTATACGGATCACGATGGTGACTACTACTTTAGCAACCTCATGCCAGGCACGTACACCGTCCGTGAGGTACAGGAATCTGGATGGATCCAAACCGCTCCGGTCAACGACGAACATGTGGTAACCCTCACGGTGAATCAGGATGTGGACGGCAAAGACTTTGGCAACTTCAAGCTGGGCAAAATTTGGGGCTTTAAGTACGAAGACCTGACGGCCAATGGCGATGTGAACCACAGCGACGTAAAAAAAGATGGCTGGACCATCTGCTTGAATGGCAACACCTGTGTTGTCACTGGCGCTGGCAACTGGTCAACCGGCTATTACGAATTCACGGGCCTCCCGGCCGGCACCTACCTGGTCACCGAGCAAATGGTCTCAGGTTGGTACGCAGTGAACCCTGTTCTTGGACACCAAGTCACGGTTACCTCTGGAACCAAGACGCAGAAAAATTTCTTAAACTTTGAAGGGTTTGACCTGACCGTGAACAAACTCATGGATGCGGACGGGAATGTAGCAACCACTGCAGACCGCACCCTCACGCCTGGTTGGACCTTGGAAGTCTGGAAAAATGGTTCCAAAGTAGACACGCAAGTGACTGATCAAAACGGTGCCTACACCTGGACGAACCTGGGCCCGGGCGAATACCGTGTCATTGAGAAGTTCAACGGCAGCCTGTACCAGGCCTTACTGTCAGACAACGTTATTACCCCCAACTGGAGCGACGATGACAGCAGCAAAGATGAAGCGGAATTTGACGCGGTGAGCGGCACCAACGTGCAGGTGAGCTTCGTCAACTACCGAAAAACTGGCACCGTGAGCTTTGACAAGGTTGTGGTTGGTGGAACGGCGAAAGACACGGACTTCATTTTCACTGCCAATGGGCAGCAATTCAAGGATGGTGACCAGGTGGCAATCCCACTGGGTACCTACACACTGACTGAATCCGGACCAAAGGGTTACAGCTTGCAGTCTGCCAGCGGTGTTTGCGCCAAGGATGCCCAAGGGGTTATTACCCTAACCGTTACCGAGCAAGGTGGGACCTGCACTGTGCAGAATAACTTTCCGGTACTGACCCTGGAAAAAACCGCCAACGCCGCAACGGTGGGTGGCAACCAGGACGTGACCTACACCATCCACTGGTCAGTCGCGTCCAACTCGGCGCTGGCGACCAATGTGGTTGTGGCTGACGCCATTCCCGCACACACCAGCTACGTTGCCATGACTTGTGGTACGACCACCGGCACCTGCACCATGGCCCAGACTGGCACGCCAGTTGGCGGTGTAACCTGGAACCTGGGTACCCGAAACCCGGGTGACGCTGGCACGTTGACCCTGGTGGTCAAGTCTGCCATCTCCATCCCAAATGGCACCGTAATCCCAAACCAAGCCAGCATCAAGAGCGATGAGCTTGATCCCATCTTCGCGCAAGTCAATATTACGGCGGTAACAGCACCCCAACTGCAAATTACCAAGACTGTTAATGCGGTCTTCGTGAACCCTGGTGACCCGCTCACCTACACGGTGAAGGTGAAGAATGTTGGAACCGACACGGCAGTGAATGTGACGCTGAACGATACCCTCCCCGCTGGCTTCACCTTTGCAGATGGTGGCCTGGCAACCAAGACCTTTGGTTTGGGTAGTCTCCTGGTAGGTGAAGAAAAAACCACGACCTACTTGGTCAACGTTGGCTCTGCGGTGGTCGCCGGTGTTTACAATAACCTGGCCAAAGCCAAAGCGGACAATGCCGCTGAAGTGCAAGCCAAAGTCGCTGTGGAAGTGCGTGTGCCACGTGTCTTGGGTGATACAACTGCACCGGTGCTGCAGCTGAAGAAAACCGTAAGCAAAGCAACCGTTGCGCCTGGTGACACGGTGAAGTACACCGTGGAAATCAAGAACACCGGTACAGGTGAAGCTGTAAACGTCATTTTACAGGACGTCCTGCCCCTGGGCTTTACTTTCAAAGGCAGCACGGATACCAGCAAAACCTGGAACCTGGGCAACCTGGCCGTGGGTGCAACCACAACGGTCACCTACGACGTAGTAGTGAGCAAATCCGTGCCCAATGGGAGCTACGAGAACCTAGCAATTGCCAGCGCGGACAACCATGGTAAAATTACCACCAGCGTCCCCGTGCAAGTGAAACGCGGCCGCGTGCTGGGCGAGAGCCTTGCCAGCACCGGAGCCAGCATGCTGGACCTGATGGTCGCTGTCGCTGGTGCCGGGTTGATCTCCTTCGGGGTCTTCCTCCTGCGACGCCGCAAAGAGGGTTCTCCTGCCTAACCAATCATCATGACGGACCAGCATCCTAGGTCCACAACGTATCGACGGAAGCTCACCCTCACGGTGGGCTTCCTCTGCGTTGCACTGGGGTTGGTCGTCCTGTCCTACCCGCTCTGGCCCATTCTTCGCTACAAACTTGCCGGCCCGGTGAGCACACCCGAGGAGCCGGTCTTCCCCTACCCTTCAAAACTCTTAGGAGATGACCAAACCCTCACTATCCCTGAGTCCAATACGAATTCTCCCAGCATTACGAACACAAACACCCCAAGGCCTGCAACCAAGCAGGTAAAGGCAAAAGTTCAATCGAACACTGTGCCCACCACAAACCGTTTGGTCATTCCCAAAATAGGCGTGGATTTGCCTATTGTGGAAGGAACAAACGAATCCAAAGCTTTGAACCTGGGCGCCTGGCACATTCCTGGTTCCAGCACCCCACCCGAAGGTGGGAATGTGGTGCTGTCTGCACACCGTTTCCGCTACCGTCCTCCGTCCAACCTCACGCTCTACTTACTGGACCAAGTGAAGCCTGGTGATATTATGATTATCTACTGGCAAGGAAAAGAATTCGACTTCAAGGTCGGCACCACCAAAGTTGTTCCCAGCACGCAGACTGATATCGTGGAACCAACTCTTACCCCGCAACTCACCGTCTTCACTTGCCATCCACTGTTCTCGACGAAGAATCGTTTGGTCGTGGTTGGAGAATTACTGTAAAAAAAATCAGTTGTAGAGCTTTAGAGCTGTAAAGCTATAAAGGTCTTTGAGGCGTCACGCATTTTTAACTAAATACTTAGTTAGGTCTGCTGAGCAAGCAAAAGAACCAACCCTAACCCCTCCTGTTGAACTGGATAGAAGGTTTGGGTTTAGACGCTGGATGGAAGAGGGGGATGCGGGTCAGGCAAGGGTATGGATGCTCGTGAGGGTAAACGGTTTGGAAGAAGGTCACCTCGCATTCTTCCACCAAACCCAAGACCTCCAACCGAACAAGCGTCCACATCTCTACCCATCCCAGACCCCCACCTTTCAACAATTCTCACTTCCAGTCCTGAGTCTACCGAAGTGCCGCTACACCCAAAACTCTCCCCACCCTCCAAACCATCCCCGATCGAGCTGCGGGTACGGAGGCACCGAGCCCAGAGCATTCTTGCCATCCCCCTCCCCTTTCGTATATTCGTAGTCTCTTTTCGTAATTCGTATCTCTATTTCGTAATTTCCCGCCACTTATTGCTTCTGAGAAGAGGAGGGCGAGATCCCGCCTCAGTGGCGGGACGTAACGACATTCGTAATTCGTATATTCGTATCTGTATTTCGTAATTCGTAACCTTAAGCTATACTTGACATATTGACGGCTTTTTGATACACTCACTTGCTTTGTATGACAAAGAAATCTGTAGCAAAACAAGAGCCACGTCGGTCAATTGCTGGGCACGTTGTGCACCACGCCAAGCATTGGTTTATTCCCCACGCCGGCAATAACCACCAGCCGCACGCCTTGCGACCGCGGGCGCTGCGTTTCTATGCCTACCTCATTCTGGCGGCAAAAATTTCCAGCGTGGTTTTCCTATTTGCTGCCTATCCAAACCAAGCAGAGTACAGCGCCTACACAGCCAGCACCATTCTTTCCCTCAGCAATCAGTCCAGACAGGAGAAAAAAATTGGCACGTTAACCTTCAATCCGAAACTTGCCGAGGCTGCGACCCGCAAGGCCAAAGACATGCTGGCCCGAAACTACTTTGCTCACACCACGCCCGACGGCAAGCGCTTTTGGACGTGGATAGATAATACTGGGTACAACTACTCTGTGGCTGGTGAAAATTTAGCGATTGATTTTACCTCACCCGAATCGGCCCATGCCGCACTCATGGCGAGCCCCAGCCATCGGGAGAATATTTTGAATACCCGCTACAAGGAGGTTGGCATTGCCGTGGTGACTGGTGAAATGGATGGGGTAGAAACCACGGTGCTGGTGGAAATGTTTGGCACCCAAGTGGCGCAGAAAACCCAGGTGGCAAAGGTGACCACGGTGAAACCAAAACCCAAGCCAACCACTCCAGCATTGCCCACCACAAAACCAACCGTCAAGCCAACCACCACAAAGCCGGAAGTGCGGGCTGAGCAAGTGACACCCCCCAAAGGGAACGTTATTCAGCAAAGTAGTGACTCCGTCACCGTAACTCCCAATGCAACGGTTGACGTGTGGGCAGAATTCAAAAATGCCGGAACCGAAACCTGGAAAGCTGATAGCCTGCGGCTTGTGACGACCCCAAGCAGCCGCACGTCAACCCTAGCTGATTCTTCCTGGGTGAATGCCACAACCGTTGGCACCCTTTCAACAGACGTCCCGGCAAATGACGTCGCCCGATTCGAGTGGAAACTGAAAGCTCAAGCCACGGAAGGCACTTTGACAGAAGCCTTTGCTCTGGTCGACGCCAGTGGGACAGTTGTTGCCGGCACCTCCCTACACCTGGCCGTGAACATCGCCACCCCAACCACGGTTGCCCAAACCCAATCTGACCCTACCCAGAAGGATATTCAGGCTGCGGAACCCACACGGAACGAGCCTGCGCCAACCGTCATCAGCAACCCAGCCGGGGCAGACTTCTTCAGTCGCATGCTCAATTTCTTCAATGATTTCTACCTGGCCGCTTTCTTCTTCCTAGGAATCGCCCTTCTGCTCAACATTGGGATCAAGTTACGGATTCAGCACCCCCATGTCATTGGCCAAACCATGGCCGTCATTGCCATTGCTGCCACAGCGATCCTCCTCAAAGGGCACTTCTTAGAAAAAATTGGACAGACGATACGGGTTTTGTAATTGCCAAATGTGCATTGACCCTGCGTGCTGGATTTGCTAAGGTAGTGGAGAAGAAAAATTAAACAAAGCATTGACCATTTGGAGGGTGGGCGCTCTGTGGCGTACTTAGTGCAATATTGACACCCAAAAGAAAAAATTGTGTAATATAAAACTCCTCAAAACCTGCGTGCGAAATTTCACGCATCCCTCCCCAAAAATAGCCATAAATTACTGGGCTAGTAGCGAACAAAAATCTTCAGCGAATACTTTGCGAATGTAGGCATTTCTTGCCTATGGCGAGTATTTGAAAAGATTTTTGGGCCACTACTAGCCTTTTCTTTTTCTCCAACTATCCCAAGCCATGAAAAAAATCCTCGCGACATTCCTTATAACAACCCTGGGGATAACCCTGCTAGGCCTTAGCCCACACCCTGTTCAGGCAGCTGACCCCACAGTGACCGGTCTGGCTATTTCCCCAACTACCGTAAGTCTCCAGGCTGGCCAAAGTACGGTTTTTACCCTCACCGCAACCCTCAGTGATGGGACAGCAGTCAATGTCACAGAAAACGCGGTTTGGAATCCAAATGGAGGCGGTTTCACGGGCATCCCAGGCCAGCGAGGAACGTACACGGCCGTGGCACAGGGCAGCTGGCTCCTCCAGGCAACCTATGGAAACGTCACCGCCGCAGCAACGATTGTGGTCACTCACGGCGCCCTCAGCCAGCTCAACCTCCTACCCAAGAGGGCAGATCTGACTGCAGATGGGGTTTTACCCATCCGGCTCTTTGGCGTTGATAGTAATGGAAATGCCTGGGACGTCCTGGACACTGCGACGTACAGCGTTGATGATCCACAGGCCACGGTCTCGGCAGGTGGCTTCACACCACACACGGCGGGGACCTGGACCATTACCGCGATCCTGGCTGGCTACCAAGCAAGCTTGCCAGTAACCATCACGCCGGGGATGCTGGCGAAGATTGAACTGACACCTGCCCCAATTCCAACGTTGAACCCACAGGACACGACCACAGTCATTGCGAAACCGGTTGATGCGAAAGGAAATACTGTCCAAAAGAATCTCAATTGGAAAACCACCAACCCAGATGTCGCAACGGTGGACAAGCAAGGGAAAGTGACCGCCCGCAGCACTGGGCAGACGAACCTGGTGGTGGAGAGTGACGGCGTGAGTGCTGCCGAACCAATTGTCGTTCGCTCAGGTGAATCGGAAGCTGTAACCCCCACGAACGAGATTATTGCCGTCACCCGCCCCGAAAATCGCACACCTCAAGTAGCCGCCGAAGAAGTGGATCGAACGCCAACTAGCACTGACGAGGAGGAAAATCTGACGCCTGGTACAGCCACCGCTGCAACGACCTGCACCAATCTGGCGCACCCGTGGATTCTCGTCCTGGTTCTCTTGCAGGCAATTGTGCTGGCTGCCTACTTTGTCTGGCTCCAACGCCGGAAGTTGGCACTCTGGTGGCTCTTCCCTGCCCTGCTCACTGCAGCAGCGCTTATCACCTACCGCGTCACCATTTGCCAAGGCGACTACCTGTGGTGGCCGTGGACAGGACTGGGAATCAGTATCATCCTCTCCAGCGCCTACTACCAGCGCCAAGGCCTGAGTGAGGAGCCCCCACCACCTGACCAGCCAGTGGATAAAGGACCGACCTTCTAACCCAAAGCCCCGCTACGTAGCGGGGCTTTTTTGTATGATCTTCGTTACCGTACCAGCAAGTATACGACCAGGGCACCAGCGGCAATCATCCGGTACCACGCAAAGGCTGACAATGAATGGCGCTGCACAAACTTCAGTAAAAAACGAATGGCAATGTAGCCCACAACTGCAGAGGTAACCACCCCTAGCACGACATTAAAAACTTCAGCGCTCGACGGATTCCCCCGGATAATATCCGTAAGCTTCAACGCCCCCGCACCAGTGACCACCGGGATGGACACGAGGAATGCAAATCGCGCTGCTGCCACCCGATCCAACTTCCTGCCCAAGCCTGCAACAATGGTGGCACCAGACCGGGATATACCGGGAATAAGTGCCAGCACCTGCGCCAAACCTACGACCCAGGCTGTGGCATAAGAAACCTCAGCGTGTTGCTGCTGCCGGCGTGACCAGACTTCTGCTAGCCAAAAAGCAACCGCGCCAATGACCAATGTGATAACAACCAACCACAAATTCCGAGTGTTGTCTTCAATCCACTTCTCGCCAAGCATCCCGGCAATCCCAGCCGGAATGGAGCCCACAATGACCGTCCAGGCTTGCTTCTGCTTGGCGTCAGTTTTTACCTGCCAGGAACGGAGAGACCGAAAGAAGCCCTGGACGATTTCCACCACGTCACGCCAGAAGTAGACAATGATTGCGACAAGGGTGCCAACGTGCAAAGCAGCATCAAAGCGCAGGCTATCAAAAATCCCAGCATTTGTGATTTCATGAAACGCCAGCAAATGCCCAGAGCTGGAAATGGGGAGGAACTCAGTCAGCCCCTGAACGACACCTAGGAAAAAAGCATGTATACTGTCCATATATGGAATCCGGTTGGAGTTTACTCATCATACCAGTTGCCACGGCAATTGGCACGCAAGTGCTGAAGCTGGGTGTTGACCACATCAAAGGCAACCTGGATCTGAAGCATATGTGGGATAGCTACGGTGGCATGCCCAGCTCACATGGAGCTTTCGTTGCGTGCCTTACGACCATGGTAGGCTTTCACCAAGGAATTGGCTCAGCAGCCTTTGCTATTGCCGCCGTGTTCTCAGTCCTCACCATTCGTGACGCCATTGGCTTCCGGCGAGAAATTGGCGTGCATGGAAAAATCCTCAACCGCTTGGTTACCGAACACCCGGCTGCGCAATCCTCAACCTACCCAAAACTCTCTGAGCGCTGGGGCCACACGCCCTGGGAAATCACTGTTGGCAGCGCCATTGGGATTGCAGTTGGGGTAGTTGTGCAAGTATTCTAAGCTATAAAAAATGTGATATTGACGTTCTAAGCCTATATTGATAGGCTTGGCAATTGATGTACTTTACCAACCTGAAAGATGTTCATTTTCTGGAATGAGTATATGAAAAAACAAAAAAATATGGAGGATCCATCTTATGTTTGCACCCAAAATAACGAAGCATCTTAACACCATTCTTGTTGACTACGACGATCAGCAATGGCAGACAATCGATAAGGATAGATACGCATCTGTGGAATATGTGGAACTCCAGCACTTTCCCGTTCGAGGAAAGGGTAGAAATAATATCCGATTTCGGCTTGTACCTCCAAGATGTAAAAACGCATCTAATCATGCAGTAACCACCCAGCTGGCATACATGCATTGCCGTCTTCCTGATCGAGCTGAGGCTGAAACCGTTATACGAAGTTTAGCTCCAGAAATACTCCGCAGGTTCACTGTGATAGCGCTTGCAGGTGAGCGTTTTCAAGAAGAAGGCTTTTTTTGCCAGCCATACGTTGGCGGGAAGCAAGACGGTGTGTATTTAGCCTTAGATATGGTTAGTGGTCGTTGGGACAGGCGCCACCTTTTCGTGGCTATCGCAAGGGAATAAATTGACTCGTATTACAAAAAACCCTCTGAACAACTTTAGAGGGTTTTCTATTACGAATTAATAGAACTAAACTCAATTACTTACGTCTCTTATTCCACAGCTCACTCTTGGCACTTCGAACAGTAGTGCGTCCCCCGCCCACCCACGACAATCTTGCGAATGGGTGTTTTGCAAATCACACACGGCTCCCCTTTCCGTCCGTAGACTTTGTGATACCGACCAAACATCCCCATGCTCCCGTCAGGTCGGATGAATTCTCCGACCGACGAGCCGTGCGTGCGAATAGCGTGACGCAACACTTTCTGCACACTCTGGAAAAGCCGCAGCCAGTCTTTTGGTTGCAATGACCCCACCGTTCGGGTTGGCAAGAGCTTGGCAGCAAACAGTGACTCATCGGCATATATGTTCCCCACCCCGGCTAGCAATTGCTGGTCAGTAAGTGCTTGTTTGATGAGCATCCGCGGGCGCTTGCCCAGCGATGCTTGCAATACTTTTGCCGTAAAATCCTTTTCCAGTGGCTCAGGCCCGTAGGAAGCGACATCCTGCAAAGCAGCATGATCTCTGGTATGCACAACTCGCCAGGTGCCAAACAGCCGAATGTCATTAAAGTATAGAATGGTTCCATCACCAAATGTGCAGATGATGTGCGTATGCTTGGTAGGCAGCATTTCCAAGGGTGCGGTGGGTGTGTTGAGCAATCGGATAAGCAACTTCCGCTGCTTCGCTTTTTGCACAACTAATTGCCCAGCCATTTTTAAATGGATGAAAAGCGTCCAGCCACCGGACAACTGGATGCAAATAAGCTTTGCTCGCCGGGTTATACTCTGCACGCTTCGACCCTGCAGCACAGCTGAAAAGCGCCGCGCCTGGGCTGCGGTATGCGAGCGTTTTGGACTAAGTGTGCCCGGCCCAACGGAAACTAACTTTGGCCGTCGGACTTCAACCTTGCGAATGCGTTTCCCCACCAATCCCTGTAACCCCCGAACCACGGTTTCAACCTCTGGCAATTCTGGCATGCCTTAGGAAAGTTTCTGCTTAAAGACGTTCCGAAAAACCGCTGAACGTGTGAGTAAACCCACCACTTTGTCCCCATCTTGCACCACGAGGCGATGCACGCGGTGTGCGAGCATAATCGAGCCAGCCTGCATGAGTGGCGCATCCGGTGGTACGCAAATGACGTGGCGCTGCATAATCTGCTCAACAGGTAATGCAGCGACACCTGTTGCATTCTCTTCCAGTTCAGTTTCTTCTAACCACAGCTCTGGGTTGTCAGCAAACTGTGCCACGCTGGGGTACAGCGACCGGAAAATGTCTTTTTCAGAAAGCATGCCCACCAGCTTCCCGTGGTCAATAACTGGTGCACCGGTAATTTCTTCTTTCACAAAAAGCTGGACCGCGCTGGCAACGCTCTGCGAAGATTGCAGGGTGTGGAAGTCATGAACCATCACATCACGGACGCGCATAGGGTCTAGGATTCAACGTATGGAGTGAAAGAACGCGCAGCATCCACTAAGTCTTTTCCGTTGATTGGGCTATGGCTCGTCATAATGATGTACGTATCACCCTGTTGCCATTCAATAACCGATCGCCCTGAATCTTCATGGTAGTACGCATTTTCACCATTCACTTGAATGCGTACTCCGGACGTGTCTATTGGCTCATCAAGACCCTTGGTCTCAATAACTTCAAGTCCTTCCAAAAAATCAATGACTGGTGGGGGTGGGTAGGGATCATCCCCATAGTACATGAGTAAGCGATTTCCGGAGACCGCAATGACCGGTGTAAAAGTTTGATACTGGCTTGGTAGTACTGTAGGGGTGAAAATCGTAAATGGGAGCATTTCTTTTGCGCGGGTCAAAGTGGAAACCGGTTTCTCCGGTCGCGTGCCATTACGAACCGCAAACGCGCCTGCCGCCGCAGAAAATGCCATGCCAATGACCAATACCCAAATGATAAGCTTCTCCGTACTCCGTCTGATTGCCGTGAGTAATTCAAAACCGCAACCCAAAAACATACCCCCCAGCGTTCCAATGATAATCCAGAAAATGCCAAAATTCAGCCAGCTAATCCGGGTCCCGATGTTCAGCAGAAGAACGATGATACTGACCCAAAACCCAAAACTCAGCCACCAAGAAAATCGGCCATACCCGTAGTACCCAGTGATCCCCACTAACACGGCGACCACTAAGAGTGTGGGCGAACCAAAAACCACAAGTTTATTTAAGTTGTCGACTAAGTTACTGCTCGCATCTCCAAAATTGTAGGAGATGAGCGGCACCAGCAAGAACGCTGGAACGGCAATAAGCAGATAGACCACCATTGTGACCACCCAATTCCGGTTGGTACTCCGTTCAATTTTTGGCGCACTTCGTGCTTCGCGCGTCCCCAGGTCAACCGCAAGATTCATGACCTTTTGCCGCGAGGATTCCTGCTTGGGTTGCAACAGAGGATGGGTAATCATGGCACAGTCGCCAAAGCGAAAACCAGCTCCTCTAGTATAGCAGCTTCCAGTGGCTTACAACAACGTGCCTACGACCCAAAATTCCGCTTCCGCTGAGCAAAATCTGAATAAGCCAAAGTAATATCTTCCACAGCTAATGCGGGCCAATTCTTTTGGAGAAAGAAGAGCTCTGCATAGGCTGACTCCCAAAGCAAAAAACCTGATGTCCGCTGTTCACCGGAGGTTCGAATAATGAGATCAACGGGGGGTTGTTCTGGATCGTATAGATGTTTTTGAATATCCTCTGGAGTAATTTCACCCGAATTCTTTTCCACCAACGCATTCACCGCATCAACCAGCTCAGTTTGTCCACCGTAATTCAATGCCAAAGTTAGTGTGATGCCAGTGTTCGCTGCAGTAAGTGCAACGGCATCATGAATGACACGCTGCATCATATCTGAAAAATCCTTCAGTCGGCCAATAACCTTAAACCGAACATTCTCCTTATGCAATTCTCGCACCTTTTTTTCCATGTACATTTTCAGGAGCCGCATCAGTAAGGTCACTTCTTCTTTGGGACGATTCCAATTCTCATGAGAAAAAGTGAAGGCGGTCACAAAACGCGTCCCGGCATCCGCGGCCTGCCGTACAACCATACGTAAAACCTCAATCCCCTTTTGGTAGGCTTGTTCGTACGTTACACCCTGGTCTTTCGCCCAGCGCCGGTTCCCATCCATAATGACCCCAAGATGCACGGGCACGGCGGGGGTTGTCTTAGCGGTTTTCTCCATAGAATACGTACTTGCTACACTACGTTTCTTTTGACATTTCGTCAATATGGAGGTAGTGTTCGATAAGGAAATGAATAATGTATTCCGGGGTGTGGCGCAGTTGGTAGCGCGCAGCGTTCGGGTCGCTGAGGCCGTGGGTTCAAGTCCCACCACCCCGACCACAGCAATGAGTTAGCCAGTAGTTCCTCTTTGTAGACTAAGCAAAAAAAATTATTCCACGCTCTTTCTTCTTCGTTTCACCTGTTCCGCTGGCAAAAATAACGAAGTAATCACACTCAGCACCGAGATGGCAAACATAATGATGAATAACCACCGGAAGCCGACCAGGGTTGCTAAGTACCCACCAATCAACGACGCAATTGCGGTAACTATGTAGCCCATTGCCTCCCAATCTCCCCACTCTGACGCGGCGTGACCTTTGGAGACAAACCGTCCATACATCGCATCAAAAATCGGCGAAGCTACCGCAATACCCATGCCTAAAATAATCTGCGTTATGACCAGCGTGAATTGGTCATGGACAAAGATGTAGGAAAAACAACCAAGCGAAAGAAGGACGTACCCCAGGGTCAAGGCGTACTGCGGTTTTTTAATTTTATCTTCAATCTTGCCAAAGAGGTACAGCGCAACGCCGGAAGAGAACATGAACGCAAAGTAGGCCCAACTGGCGTCCAGAATGTCGCCACCAATGTCTTGGACAAAAATGGCGTAGATGGGTCCAATGAGCCCAATGGCCAGGGACCACCAGGCATCGGTAAGCAGTAAAATTTGTACCCCTCGTCGCATGTGGTAATGCTACCACAATCCACCTGCACAGAACATTATCTTCCTGTATACTTTAGTCATGATTGATCACGCCTTGCAGACCGCCCTTCGGGCCGCTCGTGTTGCTAGCATTCTTTTGCGGAAGAATTTTCCGCGGACGCAACGCGTGACCATGAAAGATCAGCACAATGTGGTGACGAGTACTGACCGAGCTTCAGAACGTGCCATCCTCAAAGTTCTGAAGCGAGCTTTCCCCAAGAGCAGCTCTTTTGCGGAAGAATCAGGTCATACTGGCTCGCACAGTCATCCCACGTGGATTGTGGATCCGCTGGACGGCACCACCAATTTCTCCCACCACTTCCCCTACTTTGGGGTTTCCATTGCCTTAGTACAAGATGACAAAATATTGCTGGGAGTCGTTGCTAATCCAATGCTCAGAGAAACCTACTGGGCGACTGCGAAAGGTCCAGCCTTTTGTAACGGCAAGAGAATCCATATTCATAACTGCGTACCAAGCCGTGCTGTTATTTCCATGAGCCGTGGAGGGAATCCCCAAAGCAAGCATCGAACTGCACTACTCCTACCAAAACTCACCAAAAAAATCCGCACCTTCCGCTTCCACGGAGCCGCAGCCCTCGAGCTCTGCGATGTCGCCATGGGACATGCCGACGGCTTTCTGGGAATTGACATGCAAGCCTATGATATTGCAGCAGGAATGCTCATTGCCCAGCGCGCTGGGGCAAAAATACTCAATGCACAAAGAAAACCCTGGTCGTTTTCCTGGAAGCCTTCCAGTGTAGCAGTGGGAAATCCTCTTTTGACCAAAACTCTCGCCAGCATTTTCTAACCCAACCATGTCACACACTGCCGCGCTCCACGTTGCACATGCAGATAAAAAAATTTCCTTTGGGACGTTCACGAACGTCACCACCTGGCTCACTGAAGAAAAGTACAAAGAATTCCGTACGGAAATTGAGAAACTCATCATGGCTGAAGATTGGAAGACACTGGAAGACAATTTCTTTACCGTGGTGCCATTTGGCACTGGTGGCCGGCGTGGCCGCGTAGGCATTGGCTCCAACCGGATAAACCGCGTCACCATTGGTGAATCGGCCCAAGGGTTGTGCAATTACGTTTTGGCAAACATCCCAGATGCCAAACAACGCGGCATTGCCGTGGCGTATGACACTCGTCTGACCTCGGTAGAATTTTCACGCTATGTCGCCGGGGTTATTGCAGCTAATGGCATTCCGGTTTTCCTCTTTGAAGGTCCCAGGCCAACCCCTGAGCTTTCTTTTACGGTTCGGCACCTCCGAACGGCTGCGGGCGTGGTGGTGAGCGCCAGCCATAACCCACCCACAGACAACGGCTTTAAGGTGTACTGGAATGACGGCGGTCAGATTGTCCCGCCCCATGATCTGGGCATAATGGAAGCGGTCGCAAAGGTGAAGGAAATCCTGCACGAAGATTTTGACCAAGCTTTGGCCAACCAGCGCATTCAGTACGTAGGCAAGCAGGTTGACGAAGCGTACTTTCAGGCAGTATTTAGTGAATCATTGGTCACCACCCGCTCGGCCAGGATTGCTTACTCCCCCCTCCATGGGACAGGAGTTGCCAGTGCATATCCAATTTTGGAACGTGCAGGCTTTAGTGTGGATCTGGTAGCCGAACAAGCCTCACCCGATGGCAATTTTCCAAATGTCCCAGGGAATATTCCCAACCCAGAAGTGCCAAGCGCAAGTGATTTAGTAACCAACCGAGCCAAACAAATTAACGCTGACCTGGCTATTACCACAGATCCAGATGCAGACCGTTTGGGCGTAGTTGCGCGTGATGCAGAGGGCGCGTACCACTTCTTGAACGGCAACCAAATTGCCTTTGCCCTTGGCGCGTTTGTCCTGGAGCAGTACCAAGCACAGCAGAAATTGAAACCCGAACACTTCTTGGTAAAAACTATTGTGACTACGGATGGATTAAGCGCACTAGCGGAAAAGTACAAGGTGCAAATCGAAGAAAACATCCTCATTGGCTTTAAGTACGTTGCTGAACTGATTCGGTTGCACGAGAATGACCGCATCTTCCTCTTTGGTGGTGAAGAGAGCCATGGCATTCTCAAAGGTAACTACACGCGGGATAAAGATGCTGCCGTGGCCGCACTGCTCTTCGCCGAACTGGCCTCCACCTGCAAAGATGCGGGAACTACGGTTGTTGACTACTTGGATGCACTGTACAAAAAGTACGGCGTCTTTACCGAAGTGCTGCAAAACATTATGTACGAAGGCGCGGCTGGCAACGAAAAAATGGCCTCGATTATGCAAGCGCTGCGAACCAACCCGCCCAAAACCATTGGCACGTTACCCATCTTGCGGGTGACTGACCGACTTTCAGGCGCCGTAACCGACCCCTCTACTGGCAAAAGTCTGGGAACCAACCCGGGCACCAAAGGCGACGTTCTCATCTACAGCCTACGGGAGGATAACCGGGTACGGGTGACGGTCCGCCCTTCTGGCACCGAACCAAAACTGAAAATCTACGTCCAGGTGCACGAAGCTGTAGCCAAGGGTGAACTTGATGCAGCCAAAGCGACTGCTGAGCAACTCGCCCAAACCCTGCTCACCGAAACGGCGAAGCTGTGCCAGTAGAAAATCGTCGCCGTTCCCTCTGGTTCAAAGTAAGTCTGAGTATTGGCGTTTTGCTGGCTGGCGTCGTTCTTGGCGCGTACCTGTTTCGGGATACTCAACCCCGGTCATTTTTGGCCATTGACCAATGCCAGAGCAACTGCCTTTCCCGCAAGGAGCTCTTGGGCTTACTTGGCTCCGTAGGTGTCCAAAAGGCTGGCTGGACCATTCCAAACGTAGTTTTGGAAACGCCTTTGAATGTGGCAATAACCCATCCGCTCCCCACCGCGCCAATTCACTACGTTATTATTCCCAAAAAAGATATTCGGAATATTGGGGAACTCAGCCCCGAAGACCAAACCTACGTCATGGATGCCTACGCCGTGG
The DNA here is from genome assembly GCA_041665345.1 of Patescibacteria group bacterium. NCBI lineage: Bacteria > Patescibacteria group bacterium. Next base: position 177,979 of record JBAYJA010000002.1, on the reverse strand, counting down.
CGCAACAGCTTATTGAGCAGGACAAATTGGAAAAGTATAAATTCTCTACTCTGGGTCCAGGCTGGCAAGACGTCGCCTACCTGCACTTCCATTTGACCGCGGAAAAATAGCCTTGGATTGTCTCCACTCCTTTGGCCTTGACAAAAGGCTGTATTTTGCTAGGGTAAAACGAAAATCAAATTATCTTTGACAAAGGAGCTTTTTGTGAGTCGAACCACAAAAGTGCTGATTGGTATTCTTGCCATCAGTTTTTGCGCGGCTTTGGTAGGGCACTACGTGCTTCACCTCTTTACTGTATCATTCTTTACCGCTGCGACGGCACTTATTTTGCTGAGTAAGTTTCTGGGTGTAGGAACAGAGTCCCTTGCACATCATGTTGGCGAACATGTTGCTGGGTTCATCAATGTTACCCTCAGCAACCTTGCGGAAATCATTATTATGCTGGTTGCGGTCAAGGCGGGGAAAATTGCCTTGGTGCAGGCTGGTATTGCCGGCTCCATTTTTGGTAACCTGTTGCTAGTCATGGGACTATCTATCTACCTTGGGTGCAAGCGCAACGGAACCATGAAATTAAAACCCGGCATCACGGCGCTGTATATTAATCAGTTCTTTCTAGTGGGCGCGACATTGTTTATCCCCACAATGTTCAATGACAACATCCCTGAACACCGGCAGCTCTACCTTAGTTACATCTTGGCTGCCATGCTGCTCGTTGCCTACATTTACTACGTTGTTCTTGCAAAACGTGATAGCCGGCTTGATGAAGTGAAGAAGCAACACGAACACATTGAACATGAGCTAAGTAAAAAGGCGAGTATTATTGTCTTGGTCAGTACGGCAATTGGCGCTTTCTTCATGTCAGAGATACTGGTCGCTGATGTGGAACACGTGGCTCATAGCCTCCACCTCTCCGAAGGGTTTATTGGCTTCATGCTGCTCCCCATCTTAGGCAACATTGCCGAGCATGCAGTTGCCGTAACCGCTGCCAGAAAAGGCATGGCGGAACTCAGCTTATCCATCAGTGTTGGCTCAGCGAGCCAGGTTGGGATGGTGGTTGCACCTGCTGCAGTACTCTTTGGGTTCCTCTTTGGTAACCCGGTAACCCTGCACTTTTCCGCACAGCCACTTGAGCTCGTCATCCTCAGCTTCATTGGCGCTTTCCTTGTCCTCCACGATAACGAGTGGAAGCAAGGCGAAGGAGCGATGCTTGTAGCATTCTATATTGCTATGCTCATCGGCTTTGCATTTACCTCGTAACTTCAAATACCCCACTCTTCGGAGCGGGGTATTTTTTAAATGAAAAACTACTCCAGTAGCAACAGCAACCCCATCACCCCAATACCAACCAGCAGAATCAAGGCTTGTCCCAATGACCGGCCAGTGTGCTCTTCACGGTGAATTTCCGGCAGCAGGTCAGCCGCAGCAATGTAAATGAAACCCCCAATGGTAAGTGGCACTAAGTACGCGGTAAAACCTTCAACCGAATCGCCAATGATCAAAGTCACAATTGCACCCACTATAGCCAAACACCCAGAAAGAAAATTCAACCACAGCGCTTTCCGCTTGGTATACCCAGCATGGATCAGAATGCCAAAATCACCAATCTCCTGGGGAATTTCGTGTAGCAAAACCGCAATCGAAGTGGCAATGCCCAGTGGCACGCTAATGAGGAAACTCCCAGCAATAATGGCACCATCAATAACATTGTGTAGTCCATCGCCAATGAGATTCATTGGACCCACACTGTGCACATGCTGTGCTGTGGTTGGGAAGTGACAGTGCCGCCAGAAAATGACTTTTTCTAAAAAGAAGAAAACCACAATCCCAACGAGAATGAGTACGGACACTCGTTCAATGGAGCTAATTTCTACCGCCTCAGGGAGTAAATGGAGAAAAGCATCACCCAGTAAGGCACCCGCGGCAAAGCTAACAAGGTAGAGCAACCACTTCCGCAGCTTATCCAGTGCCAGTGTTAGTGAGAACACTCCAATGAGCGAAATCAAGCTGATGATGAACACGCTGAGCAGGGTAGGAAACCAGATAGACATACGGATACAGTTTTTTACAAGGCGATGACGATACGGACACGTGGCAAGTGCATGAAGTTACTTTCAAATGTAACGCCACGCTGCTTCTACATGTACAAAGGTTATGCAACTACATTGCATATGTCAAACATGAAGAAACCTCGCAAGCGCGAGGTTCCAAGGTGCGGTTATCTTTTCCGCTTCTTTTGCTTTGCTTTCGCGGCGCGCCGTTGACGCGCAGCTGCTTCTTCCGCATACATTTTCTGCTGGTCAAAATCAGCAGCGACTGTCTCAGGCGTTTTAGGATGTTTTGCAGCTCCCTGCTTCAAAACTTCTGCGAGCAGATCCTGATCCTGTTTAAACATTTCGCCTCCTGCGTTGTGTGTGTTTCTATGTTTTAAAAATATATCGTAGTGCATGAAAGGGATTATGTCAAGCCTAGTCCCCTCCTCCCCTCTGTCATCCTGAATCAAATGAAGGATCCCCAGGCTATGAACCTACTTCAGAGATTCTCCCGCCTACGTTCAGAAACTTCGGCGGACAGGTCGTAAGACTCAGAATGAAAAAAAAGGAGAGAGATTGAAATATTATACCAAGATTGCAGAACGTCTCCCTCGCCCTCTGAGGGAGAGGGAACAAGGGAGAGGGGCACCCTCATGGGTCTACTACGTTTAAATAATCAGGCACGAAAAAAAGAGCACGGACAGTCATCTTGATTCCGTATTACCGCAAGATTGCCACGTCACTCGAGGACTCGTTCCTCACAATGACAGAGAAGAGATTACTGGTTAAGAAGGTTAATACAAACTAGCATAGCAAGCTGTGCACCTACGCGTAATACTATCTTCCGCGGCTTAGAAAAGCCGCTCTGGGGTTTATTTCGGTCTTAGCTTACAGCCTACAGCTTTACGGCTTACAGCTTCTTCTTTCCCTCAATCCAACCCCAGCTGTGCCCTTGCCTCCTCCGACATTTTGCTCTTATCCCAGGGAGGATCAAAGGTAATTTCTACTTTCGCATCTTTCACCCCTGGCAAACCCCGGATTTTACTGGACGTAGTATCCACAAAGTAGTCCAGCAAGGGGCAGCCCGGTGTCGTCAGGGTCATTGTGACGTGTACCTGGTTCTCAGGACTAATCTGTATATTGTAAATTAAACCTAACTCCACCACGTTAATCCCAAGCTCAGGATCGTCGCAGGTGCGGAGTACTTTGAGCACATCATCTTTGGTTACCATAGGGCTATGGTACTAGACAGAACAACGGTTGGTCAACGGTGGTAGGCTTTCCCGTGGACAATGGTCAGGCCTCGGTATACTTGCTCCAGGAGGACAACCAACGCCAATTGGTGCGGAAAGGTTAGATCAGAAAGTGACCAACTTTGGTATTGCTGCACAAATTCTGGTGCAAAGCCGTCTGGGCCGCCAATGAGGAAAACCACATGCTCACCCTGATCTTCAAACCTTTTTAAGGCTTGGGCAAACTGGTGCGTCAAAAAAGTTTTTCCCTCCGTATCCAAAGCAATAACCTGGCTGCCTTTAGGAATCACTTTCGCAAAAGCCACTGCATCCGCCGCCCGGGCTTGGGTCACACCCCGGACCGTGGACTCTGGCAGGTGGATAAGTTTACAATTGGCAAAACCGCGAAGCATGCGTTGGTAGTGCTGCACCAAAGGTTGACTGACGGCCGTGGGTTTCCCAACTGTGCACACCGTAACGCGCAGCATGCCTACACACCTAACGCTGCCCCTGCAACTTTCCCAATGATGAACCCAATTGCAGCGGCGCAAAGTGAGATGATGAACATCTCCAAACCACTTCGGAGGGGTCGCTGCTGGACTAGCTTCGCCTTCCCTACCCCAAGCAGGAATAAGGCGATTGCCGTACAAACCACAGAAACCACAATTGCCGTTCGGACAGAGAAAAAAGCGTAGGGGAGAATTGGAATGATCCCGGCCAGAATGTAGGAAATCCCCATGTACCAGGCGTTCTCAGTTGGACGCTCGTGGATGGGTAGATCTACATGCAATTTATGGGCGTTCAATTCCTCGGCCAACAACTTCTGGTTGGGGACCACCCGGCGGAGCAGAATTTGAATTTCTGCAGGTTGAAAACCTCGATGTTGGTACGCTTGAGTTAGCAACGCTTCAGCCCGGGCTGGTTCTTTGGCCACAAAATCCCGGAGCTCCCGCAATCCCCGCTCGTCTGCTTGGCGCTTGGATTTTGAGGAAAGGTAGCTCCCCGCGGCCATGGACACGGCTTCCACGACCACAACAACGAGCCCAGTCATAATGACGGTGCCCTTACTTGCGGTTCCACCGGCAACGCCCGTAATCACACCCATGGTGGAAACCAGACTGTCTTCAATCCCAAAGACCACTTCGCGGATTTCCCTAGATAAATTTTTGAATACCGATGCCATGGCTATAGTGTACGACAACCAACCAAGACTACAAGCGGGCTTTGGTACCCCGAAGACGTACCAGCCCGTCCTTGGCCAAGCCATGCAGCAACTTCTCACTCCGCACCGGTTCTAACCCCGCGGTGACCATGACATGGTGCAAAGCAGCGATCAAAGCAGAACGCCGAGGCTGCTGCCGCAAATACTGAATCATTTTCCCCCGCCAGAACCGGTTGGAGTCATGGAATGCCTCTTTCTTTTCCTGGACAATGGTCTGCGTGAGAATGGCCGGATACGCCGCACACTGTTTTTGCAAAGGGCACGTGGCGCACGTTGGACTGCGCTTGGTGCACACCGTTGCGCCAAAATCCATGAGGCTGGAATTCCAGGCAACTGCTTGCTTCGGTGGAACCATGGAACCCGCAAGTTTCCACAGTGCAGCTTCAGCAAGTTTTTCTGGGCCGTGAACACCATGAAACACCCGTCCCAAAACCCGGCGAACATTCACATCCACCAACGCCACTGGTGCACCATATGCAAAGCAAGCAACAGCGGCTGCAGTGTACGGACCGATACCAGGTAGGGATTGAAGGATTGCTGGTTGAGCGGGCAGTTTACCTTTGTGTTCTTTTACTACTTTCTTCGCCAACTGGTGCAAATTTCGCGCTCGACGGTTATACCCCAACCCCGCCCACATGGCAATGACGCTCGCTTGTCGTACCTTGGCTAATGCGGATAAAGAAGGAAAGCGTTTGAGGAACGCCTGGTACTTAGGAATCACTCGGTCCACCTGCGTCTGCTGCAGCATGATTTCCGACACCAGAATATGGTACGGATTCTTGATTTTCCGCCACGGCAAATCCCGCTGGTGTTTACTGAACCAGGAAAGTAATTTCTTTCGAACGATTTTTGCCTTTGCCGTCTGCATTGCCTGTACCTTATCAAATATCTAAGGAAAGAGAAACAAACTCCTTAGTTGTCTATTGTGTCTCGTTAGTTGTTCGTTGTATACAAAAAGACCCGCCGTGGACAAGCCAGGGCGGGTAAAGGATTAAAAAAAGTTTTACGATTTGATTTTGAATCGAAACGCAGACCCATCGTCATCCCAGTCATCTCCGAGCCAGCTCCATCTCAACACAACTATGCCCCCGTTCACGCAAAGATACGGAACACTAAGACCATCAAGGTTCTGCACAACTGATTTCCAAAAATAGACTGTATCGTTGCTGAACGCTTTTCTAAAGGTAGTTACGCCAAGTTTCTGAATAGCCAAGGCGTCTTGCAGGTTTCCACAGGATTCGAGCATCTTATTCTTCCTGAGAAAATCATATATAACCTGACCTGTGACCACCCCATATTGCTGCTCGTCATGCTGCCACAGCCACACATCCTTGGTAATGTCATAATCGGCAAGTCCCGTACTCTCCAACTTCGGGTGCAAGACCTTCTTCATCCAATCGGAGTAATACGGTTTGATTGACCGATCTACCTTCACTAAGGTACAGACAAGAATTTCTTTGTCCGTTGTTGCATCATTTGGGGCAAGCTTTTTTTCGCCCCGGAGAAATTTTTTTAATGCTTCAAGCCACATCCGGCCATTTGGCCCAGCGAGCTTCTGTTCTAAGTCTCTCATCGGTCCCTGGGTCTCAGCGAGCGAGAGATTACCGAGCATACCTTCCGGCATGGTCAGTCTCCTTTCAAAAATAGGTTAATTACTAGCAGGCTACCACCATGGTAGCCATACGAATTGTAAACGTGCGATAAATCAAGGTAACTTAAGCCAAGCTATACGTCAATAGATAAATGGGGGTATAAAAAACCCGCCGTGGAAAAGCCAGGGCGGGTGTGAAGCAAACTGCAGTTAAAAGTCTGAGGAAACCAGGTTAAGTAGTCCAAAGGACAATTAATTACTTGTGGGGACAAGGAACACAAAGCCATTATTACGGTCCCAATGGCAAGCGGTATGACCTTTGAAAGCGCATAGCAGACGACCAGCTCGGGCGCGGCTGATGCCAAGAATAAACAGACCGCCAAGCGAATTAAGGATTGGCTTGTGCATGAGAATTAGAGACCAGAGACCCATCTTCTCCAAATCTTCATCCGCGTACATTTCACGAAGATAAGCGCCAAGTTCAACTGGGGGATCGACGTAACCCCGCTGATATGCTTCTGTGCGAATGTTCTTGTCGGTACGTCCAATATCAATAAACTCGTCGCCCATGATCAAGGCGAGCTTGTAGGTAACACCGTTCGTGGTAACGAAATCTTTGTCAGAAAGTAACTGCCATGCAGCACCCTCAAGACTAAAGCTGTTCTTTTTGAGATCAGTGATACACTGTTCACCAGAACGACCATTTGTCGTGATGGTGAAGGTAGGAGGAATTCCCCAGGGCTGTTCACCGCGAAGAAACTTATTGAGTGCAAAAAGCCACATCCGACCAGAAGAACCGGAAAGTTTTTCCAGAAGGTCAAACAGTGAGCCAAACATCTCTGCCGGCAGCTGTGCGAGCTTCCTAACGATACGACCGAGCATGTTGTCTGACATGGTCAGTCTCCTTTCAAAAGGGTTAATGACTAGCAGACTACCACCATGGTAGCCATACGAATTGTAAACGTGCGATACATCAAAGTAGCCTAAACCAGGCTATATGTCAATAGCAAGAGGGATAAAGGTTTGGGTTTTGGATAGAGGTATTGATAGCGGGTCGTGGGTAGAAGATCGACAAAACCACACAGCTTTTTCATGTAACCCCTCCTATTCCTCTTCCTCCCAATTCGTACTTTCGTATATTCGTAGTATCTTTTCGTAATTCGTAATCCTCACCCTGCCCTCATCTTCGCATTCGCATGAATCAAATGTTTTTCTAAAACGTCATTACCAACCTGCTTCTCCTTTGCGGTTTTCACCAAATCTGGCGGTAAGGCAAACCAGACTTCCTCCTGCAAGGCTTCTAAATCCCGCACTTCACCTTTTGTCATTTCTTGGACGCGGTTGACGACTTGCTGGAAAACATCTTCGGGTGTGGAAGCGCCGGAAGTAATGCCAATGGCTTTTGCATTCGTAAACCAATCTTGCTGCACGTGGTCTGGGCCATTCACCAAGTACGCCTGCGTGCCAAAGCGCTCTGCAACCTCCCGCAACCGGTTGGCATTGGAACTGGTGGTGGAACCCACAACCAAAACCACGCTGACTTTTTCAGCCAGGACTTTTACTGCTGCTTGCCGGTTGGTTGTGGCGTAACAAATATCTCCTTTGGGTGGTGTAGTGAGATTTGGGAAACGGCGCTTCAGGATTTGCATAATCTCTGCCACGTCATCAATGCTCAAGGTGGTTTGGGACAGAACGACGACCCGATTTGGATCTGGCACCTCCACCCGCTCTGCTTCTTCCTTATCATGCACCAACTGCGTTACGGCAGGCGCCTCCCCCATCGTGCCTTCCATTTCCACATGCCCCCGGTGGCCGACGAGCAGGATGCTGTACCCTTCCCGGCTGTAGCGAATTGCTTCTAAGTGGACGCGAGTCACCAAAGGGCAGGTCGCATCAATGACCTGAAGCTGCTTTACTTTGGCTTGCTCACGTAATGACGGAGGCACGCCATGAGCACTGAGGACAGTGACGCTGCCGTCTGGTATCTCATTGAGGTCCTCCACAAAAATCGCACCTTTGGCGCACAGCCGCTCCACCACGTGGGTATTGTGGACAATCTGGTGCTTCATGTACACCGGTGCCCCATGGATGTGCAGGGCCAATTCCACAATATCAATGGCCCGGTCTACCCCGGCGCAAAACCCCCTGGGTTTGACGGTAATGATTTCCATATACCTAACCCTAGCATAGGGGGTCTGCCGTAAGCTACTCCGACGATTCGACGGGGTCGAATGTCGGAGCCCCGACATCCCGTTGCGGGATCGTCGGGGTAAGCTGTAAGCCGGGAAATTTTCTTTCGTGCATTTCCCGCCACTTCTCTGGTTTCTTGTTCTTAGGTACTAGTCCTTCGTTCCCTATCTCTATTCGTAATTCGTATATTCGTAGTATCTTTTCGTAATTCGTAACCGTTTTCGTAACCCTTCACGAAGCCCGCTGCCTACGCTACACTAGGCCTACGATGAGCTCCCAAACCCTCTACCGAAAGTACCGTCCCCAACGCTTTGCTGACCTCATTGGCCAGGAGCATGTTACCAGAACGCTGCAGAATGAAATAACCCGGCAGCAGCTGAGCCATGCCTACCTGTTCTCCGGCCCGCGCGGGGTGGGCAAAACCACCACGGCCCGGCTTTTGGCTAAAACGGTGAACTGTGCCAAGCCCAAGGCTGGGGAACCAGACAATACCTGCGAAAATTGCAAAACCATTGCCAGCAATCAGGCCTTGGACATTTTGGAAATTGACGCTGCATCGTACACCGGTGTGGACAACATTCGCGACGTGATTGAGCAGAGCCGGTTTGCGCCGTCCAAGCTACCGTACAAAGTCATTATTATCGACGAAGTGCACATGCTCTCTACCGCAGCGTTCAATGCCTTACTGAAGACGTTGGAAGAACCACCCAGCCACTGCATCTTCATACTGGCCACCACCGAACTGCACAAAGTACCAGAGACCATCCAGTCCCGATGCCAACGTTTTGACTTTCACCGGATAGCTGATGCTGCCCTGGCCAAACGCTTGCGCGGGATTGCCAAGGCTGAAGATTTTCAAGTGGATGATGAAGTGATTGACGCAGTGGTCCAAGCTGCGGACGGAAGTAGCCGTGATGCCGAAAGTACGTTGGGCCAACTGTTCTCTATGGGTGAAGAGCACATCACCCGTGAGCACGCAGATCTTGTGCTGCCACGATCCAACGTTGAAGCAGTTGCTTCATACCTCCAAATGCTTCTGGCGGATGGACAGCACGCCGCCATCACGCATATCCAAACCCAGCTCCAAGCCGGGGTGGACATGGAAGCGTTTCGGCTGGATGCTCTTCGTCTGGCACGAACGTGCTTGCTTGCCTTGACTTTGCCAACTGAACTCAAACCGGTTATCCCCGCCACCCTGCAATCTAGCCTTAGTAAAGAGCATATCCCAGCGGTTACCCGCATTTTGGAAAAATTACTCATGGCCGAACAGTACGTCCAGGTTTCACCCATCCCCTCCCTCCCATTGGAAATTGCAACAGTTGAACTAACCTCTGCGAGTACCGGAGCCAACAACCTCTTTGGCGAACCTGCTGCAACAACACCAGTGCCATCAACGCCAAAGGCAACCAAACTGGTTGCACCCACACCAGCCCCCGCAAATCCGGCGCCCAAAATGGCTGTAACAAAGAAAACCCAGAGTACTGGAAATGTTGATCAACTCTGGCAGCAGATTTCTGTGCTGGTTGGCGAATCAGAAGCTTCGCTCTCCGTCTCCTGCAAAATGGTCAAGCCCATGCACTTTGATGGGAAGGTATTTACCCTGGCTACGCCCTACGCCTTCCATGCGGAACGCATGTCTTCTCCAAAAGCTCAAGCCGCCTTCCAAAAAGCCGCAACAACGGTCATTGGCTCACCTGTTATTCTCCAGGTGCAGCATGATGCTAATGCCACGCTTGATACATCCGCCCCGACCAGCCAAGATACTCCAATGGCAACCATCCCAACGGCAACGCCAACCAAGACAGCAAACCCGGACCAGCTGTGGGATCAGATAGTAAAAAGTGCCAGCGTCTAAGTAGATGATAGCTCCTGTCTGGACAGGCAGGATACATCTTGATATTGTTCGAATCTACTCCGAGATCGCCCGCCTCGCCTCGGATCGCCCTCGGCGAGTCGAGGCGGGTCTAACGGGATCTTCGTATGTGGACCGCATATACTCTAAAAAGTACAAAGAACGGAAGGACATGCGTGGGCATGACAACTGATTTCCCACGCCGGCTAAAAGAACACAATCTAAGCAAGCATGGATACACGAAATTACATCAACCATGGGAAGCCCTTGAGAAAAAGACCTTTGAAACAAGAGCAGAAGCACGAGCCCGTGAGCAGTACCTAAAGACCGCAGCGGGCAGGAGGTATATATCAAAAATTTATTCCGAGATCGTCTAATGGTAGGACACTGCCCTCTGGAGGCAGGTATCCTGGTTCGAGTCCAGGTCTCGGAACCACGCGTCATCGCTCCCTCAGACTTCCGTGAGGGCTGCTTTGGCATCCCTCACTCCAGCCGTCGTGAGCGTGCCGCTTACCCCGCAAATCCGTGCTCGCTCCGCTCCGCTTCGTATTTGCGGGGACCCCAAAAGACTGATATATACACCGCTTCAAAGGCAGGCCGCTCCGCCCGTCGCGCGAAGCCTCGCTTGACCCCATGAACGCGTGCTCACCTCGCAGACGAGGTTCCGCGCCACATTCATGGGGACCCCGGAAACAATCCAACATACTCAACCGTTTATAGATTGAGTGCTAAGTTTTTTTGCTGGATAAAAAAATTACTTCAAAACAAAAAAGTTCTTCCAATGAGATATTCTTTTTTGCCCTTCCCAAAACCAAAAAAACGTGCTATACTAGCGTTTCAAACAAAAATACATGAAAAAAACTATACGCTTTTTTGTAAGCTCTTGCTTGCTGCTCACCAGCGTCTTGGCCTTTTTGCCTTTGCAGTCTGTGCATGCAGCGACGCCCACAATCCTCTTCCCGGTCATAGGGAATGTAAACTATTCCAACGACTTTGGTGCACCCCGCGTTGGTCACACGCATCAAGGAAATGACATAATGGGTCGGAAGGGTATGCCGCTCATCGCCGTGACTGACGGTACCGTGGAATGGGTTACCACGCCGCGTAAAGGTTCAGGTTTGCAATTCTCTATCCAAAATGCGGATGGCTGGTCATTCTGGTACATTCATGTGAACAACGACACACCCGGGACGGACGATGGTGCTTCCCGCGGGATTTTTGGCTACGCACCCGACCTCTACCGTGGTATGCCTGTGGTGGCAGGCCAGCTCTTGGGCTGGATGGGAGATTCGGGCAATGCGGAGTCCACGCAAGCGCATCTCCATTTTGAAATGCACCCACCCACGGGTGGCGTCATAAATCCATACAGCAGTCTGCAAGCAGCCCGACGTATAAGCAAAGCTGTGGTTCCTCCTGCTGCGCCAAATGAAATTCTGCCCTTTGGCCAATTCACCGGCGGTGGTGCAATTGCCCTGGGCAATGTTGATGCCTCAACCCCAGAGAAGGAAATTGTGGTAGGTGCGGGTCCTGGTGGTGGCCCCCAAGTCCGGGTCTACTCCGAAACTAACGTCCTCTACTCCCAATTTTTTGCCTTTCCCCAGACGTACAAAGGTGGGTTAGACGTCGCTACTGGTGATGTAGACGGTGACGGCACCGAAGAAATTATTGTCGCCTCTGGTCCAGGTAGCATCACGCAGGTCATGGTTTATACCCCGGCAGGACAACTGCTGACAAATTTCTTTCCATATACAGACAAATTCAGTAAAGGTGCCAATGTGACGGCAGCAGATTTAAATGGTGATGGTCGAGCGGAAATTGTCACCGGCCCCCGGTATGGTGGTGGCCCGCATGTTCGGATTTTTGACGGACAGACGGGCGCCGTCCTTTCCCAATTCTTTACCTACGACGAAAAATTCCACGCGGGAATTGATGTTGCAGCTACTGCGGCTACTGCAACCCGCCCATCTTTGATTGTCACCACACCCCTGGGTGGGGGCCCCAACGTCCGCATCTTCAACGGCAATGACAACTCTCTGGTTGGTTGGTTCTTTGCCGGCGACCCTAAAGCGCGGACTGGCTTACGCGTAAGCATCGCTGACGTTGATACTTCTACTTCAGACCCGGAGATCGTTACTATCCCCTACGTCCGCAGTGCACCCACTGCGACCATGTTCGATCTTCTGGGCAACACTCTGACAACCTACGACTTCCTGGAGCCGTGGTGGGAAGGTGGGTATGACCTAGCCGCCGAAAATGGTGGCGTCATTGGAGTCACGGCTGTCCCCTCCCTCACCCGCCGCCGGACAACCGTCCGCTGGCTGTACGGACCACCTTCAGCCACCAATAATCAGTACGATAACTGGTGGAATAATTAAAGCAGAAAAGCCAGGGTAAAAGCTCTGGCTTTTTTTGTTGACACGCAACGTACCCGTGCTAGGGTAAGGGGAAAATAATCAACACAAAGGAGAACAAAGTGCATTACCATGATCCGTTGTTTGGGCCGCGTGTTTTCCCAGACTTTATTGGTGAACTTGCAGAAACCCCACTCATGCAACGTACATTAGACATTTCTCAGGATGTTCTGCCGGCTAGCGTCCGGCCAGTCAAAACCCCTTCCCGCTACGTGCACGGTTTTGGCGTTTGTGGGAATATGCTGGAAACAGTGCGGGTGAACCCAGAGCTACTGCGTTTTGTCAGACTCCTCCTCGTCGGAGGTTTGCTTCATGATACTGGCAACGCTGCCCTTTCACATCTCACTGAACCATTCTTGCAGCAGCTGTTTGGAAAAAATGGTGAGACTTTTCTGGAAGATATGTTGGCACGCTTTAAGACGGGGCCACTTCTGCAAAAAATAGGGGTGGTCCCAAGCGAACTCGTGAGGCTGGTTTCTGGACAACTGACACCGTTGTCCACCATCTTACACGGCAGCATGGATGTGGATAATCTCGACAACGTCTACCGCTTCTGGCTGGCGTACAACCCCGGCAGCATACCGTACGACCCGCACCTGATTGCCCGTGCGTTCCGGTTCACGAACCACAGCTGGTATTTGCAAGCTTCAGCAGAAGCTGAATGCCGCCGGTGGCAAGATACTCGTGAAAAAGTGTACGGCATTGTCTATGGCGAGCCGAACTTGAACGTTTCACTTATGGTGTACCGCGCAGTGTACCTGGCGTTCCAGAAAAATGAACTGACGAAAGACTTCTTCTTTTGCACTGACGCAGAAGCGCTGGCATACCTGCTCCAGTGCAACGCTGGTTCCGCGTGCTTGGTCCAAAGTGTTCTGGATGGCCACGTGTATTCAACTGTGTACCAGCACCAGACCACAACGCCAAGTCAGGCTTTCCAAGATCGTTGCAAGGAATGGGATTTCCGCAGTACGGCTGCAAACTACCTGCAGAGTCAGCTAAAAATTCCTGCCTGGGCAGTCACTGTCTACGCGGGTGCAGGCCGGGATCGACGCCAAATCAAACTGCCGTTTCGGCAACCAGATGGTACGGAGACATGTGATGAGAATCATGCCCAGCTCATATACCGCCTAAAAGTCTTCCTGGCGCCGGGGTACGAAACGCGAGATAATGAAGTGCGAATTTTAGCACAGAACCTTCTGCATTAAAGTATGCCAAAGCTCTCTGGAAACAGGGAGCTTTTTTCTCAGGCCGATGCATCGACAATTCTCCGCGGCGAACAACCTTGCAAACTCGCCAGCGCGCTAGCACGCCAACCCCATCAGGCGACAGTTTCCAAAGGCCGTGCTAGAGTCAAAAGGTGAACCAACCCCAACCCTCATCTGGCTTTAACGGCCTCGGGATTGCGCCGCGACTCCTTGACGCGCTTGACCGACTGAAATTCACTGTCCCAACCCCTATTCAGCAACGGTCTATTCCTGTTGGCATTTCGGGGAAGGATCTCATTGCCATTGCCCAGACTGGCACTGGCAAAACCTTGGCTTTTGGCATTCCCATGCTCCAGCGCCTGGAACAGGTGAAAGGACAAGGCCTCATCATCCTCCCCACGCGTGAGCTCGCAATTCAAGTTGACGAAGCCATACAATCTATTGGCCGAAGTATGGGCTTACGCACGGCTGTGCTCATTGGCGGCGCGTCCATGATTTTCCAGCGGAAAAACTTGGAACGCAAACCCCACATCATTATTGCTACCCCCGGCCGCTTGTTGGACCACATGGAGCAGCGAACCGTCCGGCTGAGCGATACAAAAATTCTGGTGTTGGACGAAGCCGACCGCATGCTGGATATGGGTTTTGCACCGCAGATCAAAAAAATTCTGGCAGCTGTGCCCCGGGAACGGCAGACTATGCTGTTCTCGGCCACCATGCCAACCACTATTGTAGGCATTGCGCGCCAACACATGCAGCTCCCCATTCAGGTGGAAATTGCGCGATCTGGGACTGTAGCGGACAAAGTGACCCAAGAAGTCTACTTCCTAGACTCATCTGCAAAGCCTCGCTTGCTGGAATTAACTTTGCAGCAAGCCCTGGGACCGATCTTAGTCTTCACGCGGACAAAGCACGCTGCAAAAAAATTAACACGTTTAGTGAAGACCATGGGACACACCTCAGCAGAAATTCATTCCAACCGAAGCCTGGCACAGCGGCGTGAGGCTTTGGATGGTTTCAAGTCCGGCAAGTACCGCGTGCTCATTGCCACGGACATTGCCGCCCGAGGTATTGACGTCACAGGAATCGAACTAGTGGTGAACTTTGATTTACCCACCAATGCTGAAGACTACGTTCACCGCATTGGCCGCACCGGCCGAGCCGGACAGTCTGGCCGCGCTATTTCCTTTGCCACGTTTGACCAACGGGGGGATGTGCGCTCCATCGAACGCCTGATGCGGATTGCCCTACCGGTAAAACGTATTCCCGAACTCCCTCCCGCACGATCCATGCCACACGTTGAACCAGATCGTGAGGAAAGACCAAGGCGTTTCTCGGGTCCCCGCCGTGGCGGCGCACCCTTTGCCCGAGGTGGTTCTCGCGGTAATGCCCGTGGTGGCCCCAGCCAAGGCCGGCCGGGTGGCCGCAACCGAGGTTTTCGGCGGTAAAAATTTTCCACGCTGCCTCAACTTCTCATTGACAGGCTTTTTTGATTGCTCTATAGTTTCTACTGAAACAAAACACCGAACATTCGGTGTCAGGTGTAGTCTCACCCCCAGCCATGAGAGGCCCCAATAAACCACTCTCTGGCTGGGTGGTTTTTTATTTACGCAAATAGTCGAACTTCAGCAAAAAACCCTTTCGCCACCAACAAGCCACCGCGGCTTAGAAAAGCCGCTCTGGATTGTATAAAAAAGTCTCTACCCTCCTTCGCTCTGAAGTTTCCGCCTACACTCGGCGTTTCGGTGAACAAGCAGCTCTACGGCTGTACCCCGACGATCCCGCGACGGGATGTCGGCGCAGGCGGCTTTATGGCTTTTTCACTTCCCCACCTCCTGCTATACTACATTCCACGTATGCCACCCCGCCCATCAACCCGAACCCGTATGCCAAAATTGACGTCTGTTGAAGTTACTACCTCAACCAGTGTTATGGAAATACTCGGCGTAACTGTTTCCATGGTCGCAGCCATGGCGATGGGGACAGGTTTGCTGGCGGGGATGTTACTCATGAAATCTCCTACAACGACACCAGTAAATAGAGTGTCAACTTCTACTTTTACTTTCTATGCACTTGAACAAAGTGTTTCTGCACTCACCGTTGCAGAAGTACAAAAAAATGTTCCGGGCTTAGAAACTGTATTTGTACGAGCAAATGCCAACACACTAAAAATCCTTAACCAAAATGGCACCGACATTTTTACCCCAGTTTCTATCGGTAATTCAGTGCTCCAACCACCAGCAGTAGGCGATATCGATGGTGATGGGGAGGCGGAAATTATTATCACCCCCCAAACATCTTCGAGAATTCTTGCTTTCAACCATGATGGGACTCCAGTATCTGGCTGGCCAATCACCATTGATCAAGGTGCTGCAAAAAATCTGCAGCTAGTCGACGTCAATGCCGACGGCACACTTGATGTGGTCTACATCACCAAGAATAACGTCCACATGGTCAACGGCAGTGGACAGGAGATTCGCGCCTTCAGCACCGCCGACGGTTTATCTGGTACTACAACGACAACCAAAATGGACATCCAAGATGTGACTGGTGATAGCCAGGTAGAAATTATTACCACAACCCAAGCCTCGGCAATTCCCTACGATATCCTCCATACGGCAATCTACTCACTGAGTGGTCAAAAAAGTACCTCTTGGAACACCGACGGGCAAGCGCGAGAGCTATACGCTGTCGACCTTCTTCAAAGCTCACCCGGAAAAGAAATTATTATTCCGGCTTCTCTTTTCAACAAACAAACTTCTGAAACCACTTATAAAATTTATGCATTCGCAAGCAGTGGGGCCCCTTTGTCCGGTTGGCCAATCAGTACGAATGTTGATGAAATGGCAATCGGGAATGTACTGCAACAAATCCAAACTGGCACAGACAATTTGGAAATAGTAGCGATCGTCAATGGACAGGTAACAATGTTCCAGAGTGATGGAACGGTTGCTCCTGGTTGGCCCGTAAGCCCTACTTCAACCTGCGCCCCAGGAAATGTATTATTAAACGATGTAAACGGAGATCTATCCCCAGAGATTGTGGTGACCACGAATTCGTCCACCCAAACCAATTGCCAAGTTGCGATATTAAATGCAGATGGCCAGCATACTTCGGGTTCCCCATACGCAACCAATGCATCGATTACTGGTTATCGCCCACCAGTAGTAGCGGATTTCGACGTTGACGGAAAGCCTGAAATCTTGGTTCCGGCGACAAATACAAGCTACATCTTCCGCTGGGATGGAGAGATTGCGACCTCTGTACGTAGTGCGCAGTGGCCACATGTGAAACAGAACCAAACCTTACGTCCCACAATTCCTACCCTTTGCCTCCCAACTGCAGATGGAAGCACCGCCGACCCAGCCTGCGTGGGTATGTGCGCTGATGGGTCACCAAACCAAGCGTGCAATGTTGACACCAGCTGTACGGACGGCACAACCCGAACGAATGGAGACGTTGACGGAGACAACCTAGTCACCATCACCGATGCGGTGTACCTCATCAACTACATCTTCGCCGGTGGGTCAGTACCAACACCCTTAAGCCAAGGTGATGTAGATGCCTCAGGCGAAGTGAGCATCACCGATGCGGTGTACCTCATCAACTACATCTTCGCCGGTGGGTCAGCACCAAAATGCCCAACCGGGAGCACCAGCGTCAAACGTGCAGTGAATCCAACGCAGGGGATGACGTACGAACAATTCAAAGGAAAGTACCCCCAAGTTTTCACGGCTACCCAACAGACAACTGAGCAACTCTAACCGGAGTAACCTGCTGCCTGCGTGATGTATCGCCTCCGCACCTTTCTCTTCCTTTTCGATACCCTGAGTATCGTGGTGTGGCTTTTAGTGCTAGTGGAATTTTTTACCCATCAAGAATTTCACGTCCCCACTGCTCTTTCAACGCTCTACGTTACCCTCGTTGCTACCTACGTGGGTGACAAAGAAATTTCCCGGCTCCGCAAACACTTCTCAAGCAAAAACCTCAAAGGCGAACTTTTCGTGCTCCTCTGGCTGGTCACCCTCATTGGATTGACCTGTGTTATGACCTTTGCTCCTGCCACAAACCCCTACCACCTCCCTGAAGACCTACCAATTATTACGGGTACGGTGCTCTGCCTCTACCTCATTACGGAGTACGTAAAACATGTAAAGCCCAGCAAACGGGGTGCAAGCCATGGGGATTGACAATTTCTCCCATTCCTGTATACTTTCTGCGTAAGTTCTCCACGTGTGTCCCTCTTGCCAAAGAGTTCGACAAGTGTGCGAGAATCGGTCGACTTACGTTTTCGTTTTAGAATATACAAGCAACAATGGCAAAGAAACTCTACGTGGGGGGCATCCCCTACAACACGACGGAGGATGGCCTTCGTCAAGCGTTTGAACAAGCCGGTGCTGTGACGTCCGCGACAATCATCACGGACAAAGTCACTGGCCGCTCCCGAGGCTTCGGCTTCGTGGAAATGGCAGCCGATGAAGATGCTGCAAAAGCTATCGAGCTGTGGAACGGTAAGGACTTCGAAGGCCGCACGTTGACCGTCAACGAAGCGCGCCCGATGGAGAACCGCCCTCCACGCACCGGTGGCGGTGGTGGTAACTTCGGTGGGGGTCGCAATTCCTGGTAATCCAGGTTCCTGAAACCTTCAAATGCAAAACCGCTCCGGAAGGAGCGGTTTTGCTATTCCAAGAAAGTGATTAAATCTCGTCAATCTTATCCTGCGACTCTGGACTCTGCACTGCAACTGGCTCATCTTCAGATACATCGGGTAGCATTTCCCGTGGGGCAACCACAGGGTCAACCACTGGCGGAACATACTCTTGCCCAGGAATCTTCTTAATGATATTTTCTACGGCTGCCCAGCGCGCTTGCCGACCTTCGGGTAGGAGAATGACCACGTCATCACCCACGTCACCTTTGAAGTAGGTAATACTGGCGAGCAGCACCCGGTAATTCACACCGTTAGCCACAACTTGGAATTCATCTGTCTGCTCATCCCGTACCAACTTGCCAACCACCCGAACGCGTTCCGTTGGGCCAATCTGCTTGTAGATGAAGGAACCGTCACCGGTAATGGTGAGCTTCAATTTATCGCCTTCAACGAGCTTCGACTTTGAGGCGTAGTTTGCCGGCACCGAGTACTGCTTCCCATCTGGGCCAACCATGTGCTGGCCATCAAAAAGCCCTTCAATCACCCGGCTGTCACCGGTTATAGACGAAGAACCCGCCTTCCGCGCCAGGGCGGCAATGTTCACCGCTTCACCGGCTTCGCCCCCAAGGGACGCTAAAACCTGCTCGGCGGACTGGAGGGAGGCTTTGGCCTCAGCGAGCAGCTGTTTGACGATTGCTATGGGGTCTGGGGTTTGTTCTGGCATATGTTTATTAGAGGATGTGGAGGTGTGTTTTCCTAGGCAGAATGTACCATGGGGATTGGAGAGGGGTCAAGCCCCTCCCTCTGTCATTGCGAGCTCCAGCAGGAGCGTGGCAATCCCGACGTATATAGAACCAGTTTGGTTCCAAAGTTCAACGGGATTGCCGCGTCACTCGATGACTCGTTCCTCGCAACGACAAATAGCACGTACACAGATCTCTCTGCCTACCGCTCTACAGCTCTACGGCTCTCCCCCACGATGTACTTATAAATCGCCATCTGCTCCGGCGTGGGCTTACTCACCTGCTCCGGCTCCCAACCAGGAATGGGAAAAGCGTAAGAGAGCACCCGCGTCCCTGGTTGTAATTCCTGCCGGAACTTCGGCGCCAGCGCTGCCATAGCTTTGGGGGTAAGAAAGCAGTAAACAACCTGCGCCTCATTGAACGAGACTTTGAAGAAATCCCGGAAGCGCAACGCAACCCTGGGCCGAAATTTTCGGATCCGAAAAAGCCCAATCAAATATGGGACAAGGGATATCTCAAAACCAACAATGGACTTTGCTTGGGTTTTTGTGAATGGGAGCAACACCCGCCCATCACCTGCTCCAAGCTCGTAAACTACGTCACCACTTTGGACCCCGGCCAAATCCACCAACCGTTGCGCATCAGCTGCGCGGGTGGGTAACCACGGTGCAGCCCGGTACCCGGCGTAAGCAGCGGTGGCGACGAGCAGAAATACTAAAAATAGCAGGATGGGTATAAACACGCTCAATCTTGCGGCTTGCCCTCAGCCTGGCTGGTAAAGGCCTGCGGATACTTCTGCTTGAAGGATTCCAAAGTCCACCCTTCGGTCATATCCGGCGCTTTTTTCACAAAGCCTTGCAACCCACAGACCGGGGCTGGTCCACCCCCAAAGATGTAATTGATGAGGTACACCGCATCAGAAACAGAAATGAATCCACTCCCGTCAGGATCTCCAAATCTGTACGGGGAGGGATTCTGGGATGAACCACCGAACAGGTAGTTTATTAAAAAAACAGCATCGGTGATATCTGTGACACCAGAAGCATCAACATCACCACAAGGACGATTGTACATTACCCGAAAAGTTGTTTCTACGTCCCGGGTATTTCCAGAAAAATCATAAATTTTTGCACGTAATGTTGTTTCCCCTTCAGGAAAATCGTGTAAATTTAAGTAAGTGAAATCTTGAGGAATATGAATGGTGACTAATGGCTCTTGTTCGTCTCCCTTAAAGAACTCTATCTTCTCAGTACCAAATTGATCTTCATAGTAAACCTGGCTCGTAAAAATATTGTCTGATATCACCACTCCAGGATCGGGGTAACTAAATGAGCCAAATGGCGCAATTGTGTCAATAACCACATTTCGTGTTAGTTCCCAGTAGTGAAAAACCTCATCATAAAAAGAAAAACGTACGCGATGATATCCATTACTAATCCCTGTGGTCGAAAGCGTATACGTAAATGGAGCATCATAATCATACCGGCAATAAATTGGGACTACTCCGCTAGATGGCATGAGGCACATATCTACACTTGATCCAGGGAGAGACAAAGGGGTAATCCCACGCACTAGAAGTGTTGCGGGCATACCATTTTTTATGTACGCACCATTTGGAATATCTGAAAACAAACCCACGTCACCATGTTGGGTGGACAGGAACGAAACGTATTTTATCCCGATATTCCCAACACGATCGAAAACTTTTATTCGCAGGTAATAATTACCATCGGATAAATCTTCTGGAAGACTGCAAGTACACTGGTATGGGAATGAAAAATCTTCACACAGCAGAATATTAAGACCATCCAACTCAACAACAACTTTTTCAATCTGAGATTCGTCAGTAGCTGAAACCATTATCTGGAAAGGTCCCGAAATGCTAGATCCACTAATGAAATTATGGGAAAATACAGGTGGTATAAAATCAACATTCCCAATGTTCACACGTATTTGTAAACTTTCACTCGTTGCACTCAAAACCTGAATAACCGTCCCAGAACGTGGGTCAGTTACTGATTGCCCAATCCCCAGTACGTAACTTTCATCGCTCGTTGGGTCATCAACATCAAGCATCGTGGTCATGGTGTTATCCTGATTCATTAAATGCACAAGTCCACCGGTGTAAACGCTCACTGGCAAGTCAAAATCGACACCAATCGGCTGTCGGTATTCAATAGTAATAAACTGATTTGAGGAGCGTGGAATCTTTACAAGTTGGGTACCGCCGCCATTGAATTCTAAAGGGTAAATAGTGTAGTCCCCACTAGCCAACACCGTCCTACTATTCTCAGGTTGCATCCAGCCTAAAAATTCTTTATGTGGGCCATTAAAGGACCCGTGCCTTTGTACATTACCCATAACATCGTACGGATCTCCATATTGTCCAATAATGTCTGTCCCATCATTTAATGGAAAAGTTCTATTGTAAAGACGTGCTGCATGCTGCAGGCCTATAAGATGCCCCATCTCATGGGTGGTCGTCCCCATGAAGTACATTGGGAAAAATTCAGTTTTGAATATTATCCATGCCATTGCTAAAGAAACTGTGCCATCATTTGTTACCATTTGCTCATTGCCACCTAGCGATGCCACACCGCTGAACCCACAGGGTAAAGTTTCAATTGGGGCGTAGACAATGACGTTATAATAAGCGCTGAAATCAATTTCAGCATCGGCAGCACGAATCGCAGAGGCAACAACAATATTTCGATCGCAACTTTCTGGAATATCTAAATTGTACCAACCTCGGACATCTGCTGCTTGACCATCGGCTTGCAGTGCAGCAATGTTCATCCGCTGGTTTGAAACTTCCACAAAGTAATTATTCACCTCTTGCATTTTCTCTTGCACATTTACCACACTCACGTCCCCGGTTGGCGTGCTGCTATTTGCAAAAGTTCCCAGAATAACCAAAGTCTTTTGCTCACCCTGCACAACACTAGGACTGCGATAGTTTTGCACTACATACCCACTATCATCAGGGCTTGCTGACGGAACTGCGGCTATATCGCGCGTTGCATCAAAAACTACTTTATCATCAAGTTTGAAACCCTGCACCCGAATTTGCGAGCCAGCGGAAATTTTTAGTTCCCCTTTCGCTGGGAATAACTGGAGGCGTGTACCGTCTGCTTGTTTGAGCGCGTAAAAATGCCAGTCTCGTTCCCCAATGAGATCTTCAGCAATTTGGATTTCCACAACTCCTTCCGCAATTTCTTTCTGCTCCACACAATTCGTGCTTATTCCTGCTAAACGATTTCTGACGGATGCTGAGGAGAGGTTCTTGAGCAAGCTGGCGGGATCCAAGGCGGCCATTTTCAAAAAGTACTCTTTCCGATTCTTTGCCGCTTGGATGAGCTGTGCATCAGTGAGCTTTGCTGCTTGGGCATCTAGCACCTTTTGGTTTACCACCTGAAAAGAGGTGGTAATTGCTTTGCGGGTGGTAGTGGATGCATTCGCTAGCTGCATGGGTGTCTGGACAGCTACTGGAGTACAGGCGGTCAGAGCAGGCTTTGTCGCGGGTGTTTTCGTAGACAACTGCACCAGTAATGCTGCAGCAATAGCCCCAGTTGCAAGGACACTGGTCACCAGGTAAATTCCCGCAGTCACCTGGGTCAATGTAAGACCTCGCGTTGTAACTTCAGTTTCCTGGTGCATACGTTTTCTGGATCCTTTCATAAATACTGCCCTACGCCTTCTTCTCCGCGACCATTGGTGGCGGGGCGCTCACGCCCAACTTGGAACGTTCCAAAATTTCACTTTCCACCTGCTGACGAGCGCGACCGTACCGCATGCGTGACAGCTCAATGAGCTGTTGCGCCTGGCCTGGCACTTCAGGATTCAATGCCAAAGTTTGCATGGTAAATGGCTTAGATGAGGCATTGTCCACCAGTAACTTCACAATCGCCGTGTACTTTTCCACATTCGTGACGTCGTACGCACTGAAGGTTGGAGCAAAGGCTTGAGCAAAGGTCTCGGCATCTTCCACACCCACCCGGAAGGCAATGATGGTGCCGACGTTCCCAAAGACCGCATCGCGAATCTTCGTGTCCGCGCCTTGCACCAGCTGGCCAACGTACTGGTGGCCAATGGTGAGATTCAAACGGTACTTCCGAGCTTCAGAGAGGATTGTCGCCACAGAGTCGGTAATGAAGTTTTGAAATTCATCAATGTGCAGAAAGAAATCTCGGCGCTGCTCCTGAGGTAGATTTGCCCGGCGCAAAGCCGTCATCTGCAGTTTGCTTACAATAATTAACCCCAACAGGTTTGCATTCACTTCGCCAGTCGTTCCCTTGGACAAGTTTACCAGGAGAATTTTCCCTTCATCCATTATCTTCCGGAAGTCAAAGCCACTGCGCGGCTGGCCAATCACATTCCGCATCATGGCATTTTCTACGAAGCGCCCAACTTTGCTAATCAAGTAGCCCAGCATTTCACTCTTGTGGAAATCACTAGTCTTGGCCATTTCCTTTTCCCAGAAGGACCGGACAATTGGATCAGTTACATTTGCTACCTTCATTTTCTGAAAAGCTGGGTCGGTAAACATGCGTGGAATTTCTACAATCGTCCCGGGGTTTTCTTTGTCCGCCATGAGCGTGAGCATCACATTCCGCATGTTGTGCTCAAACATGGGACCAATGACTTCCGGCGGGAACAGCTTCATGAAAATTGCAATCATTTCCTGCACGGCAAAATCCTGCTCCTCGGGCGTATCCGCCTCCAGCATGTTCAAACCCACCGGGTGTTCAGTATCAGAAGGATTGAAGTAGATGACGTCGTCTTTCCGGTTTACGGGCAGCCGAGCAAGAATATCCATCACCAAATCTCCGTGTGGATCCACCACGCAGACGCCGTCACCATTGGCAATGTCCTGCAAGGCCATGTTCGCCATGAGCACAGATTTTCCTACACCAGATTTTCCAATCACGTAGGCATGCCGTCGCCGGTCTTCCCGCGCTATCCGAATAGGCGTTTCATCCCCACGGTACCGGCTGATGCCCAACAGGATGCCAGATTTAGGAATCGTAAGTGGGGGTGGCGCGGTACGGTACAAAATCCAGCGCACGTTTGGCGTTTCCGTACTCGCCAGTGGCAAGTGCCACATACTCGCCATTTCCTCTGTAGTAAGTAAGGACATGATGCGATGGAAGGCAAAACGCTTTGCATCAAAAGCCCGATAGATGAAGGAACGGACAATTGTATCATTGGTTCCTGAGCTCCGCTTCCGAAACCCATTCCCTGTATCCGACGCTGTGTACTGTCCAAAGGCGTCCACCACATTTTGCAGGCGCGCAGTGGCAGTATGCGCATTCTGGCAGGAAACGATAATGCGGACATTCACGTCAAACGCAGGCTTTGCGCTCTTCTCCTGAATCCGGTTAATAAGCTCCTCCTGTACGGGCGAGAGTTGCTTGGGAATATCTGCCAAATCATCTTTCTTCCCTTTGGGGATGAAGGTGTGAATAACCTCAGACGCAACCGACTTTGCTAACCCACCGGCAACCGACGTACTCTTCCCCTCCCGAATGCCGCGAATCATCGAACCTGCACGAGCGTGCCACCGGGGGTGAGAAGAACGGCAGACGTACTGAATGACCACAGACTCACCCTGCCCAAGCTTCCCCAGAATGTTCAACAGACCGGCAAGTGGATCCACATCCATGCGCCGGTAGGTTAGAATAGGCAACAGTGGATTCTTAGAAACGCCAATTGCCGCACCCAAAGTCACAGCTCGGGGTTGGAATGGATTGTACTCCGGCACTGGCAGGACTTCCGCGCTGGGGTACTGGGCGTGGATTTGCTGCACCATGAATTCCTGCATCACCTGCGGCACCACCACGTAGAAGCAAATCTCACCGTTGATGGCGGCAATTTCCAAACTGAAGTGATCGCTACGGCCTTGACCCAAGGTGGCGTACCACCGCTGCGCTCGCATATTTGCCAAAAAGGAGAGGAAGGATTCACCAACGCTAATCTGCTCCTGCATTTGCTGCACACGAGAAGCAGCCTGGCCATTCTCCTCTTCTTGCTGCTCTTTGGGTAAAGTCACGCGCAAAAATACTTTTTGCAAATTCCCTGGCGTGCCCTTCCGACGGCGCTGCCGGAGCAGGACGAGTCCAACCAACACCAAAAGGACGACAATCACCACAAGTACAACGACCAGCCACGGGAAGCTGGTTTCAACGACCGCCGGCTCATCCAGAAACTGGGCGTGTGCTGCGGAAATGAAAAAAGCGCCAATCACAACTTTTCTGGGTCACGGAGAAGCAGAATGCGTTGTGCTTTAATTTTTGCTTCCTGCTCAATGAAGTACTTGTTCACCCCAGGCAAAACGGAAAGCCACTTTCTGATAACCGTGATGATTTGCTGCACCCGCACTTTGACTTGCCCCATCAGCGTGGCAACTTCGTGTGCCGCCTTTTCCCCTTCAATCCGAAAACGCTGTTGCTCAGCCGACGGCAAGGTTTTGTAAATCTCCTCCAATCCTTCAGCTAAAATCTTCTCCACCTGAATGAGCCGCTGGTCAGCCGCTTGCACTGGCAACGCTTGGTTCGTTACAGGTTGGGTGGTAGGTGTCTCATGTGCAACAGGAACTTCGGGCTGTTCCTTTACTGGAGCAACTTCTGGCCGAGTCTCACGTTTTTCTACAGGTTGTTCAACGCGTACCTCCACCCGACCTTCTGGCGTAGCTGGAGTTTCCCCTTGAAAGGCAAAAATATCCTCCGGCTCTTTTTCCGGCATGGGCACTCCTGGTGTAGCAGCATTTTGGACAGGCATAGGTGAACACATTATACCATTTTTTCACCTCCCACTCAACCTTGACATTTCACCATATCTAAGGTAAGGTAGCTTGATTTGAAAAACAAAAAAACTGAAAGGAAAAGAGAACATGAAAAATTTAATTTTCATTGCATTGCTGTGCATGTGCGCATGGTGGATTGATGGTTGTGCCGTGGCGAAACTTTGGAAAACCATTCCTGGCTCGATTGGTAAAAGCGCATCTCTCGATGCACGAATGGAAACGCAGGGCATTCACTTTCGGCCGAACTTCAAAATTCACTTCAAAACCCCAAGTGGACGGGACATCTATGGTGGACATTTGGGTGTCACCTATTCTCCTGCAACTGTACAACCAAGATATAAATCAATCGACCTCACCACCAGTAGTTTCGTTGGACATGCACCTCCGGGTGCCACGAGTTTGTTTATTGTCTTAGACTATGCAGGACAATCATATGAGTGGACTGTTCTACTCGATCCACACGAGTACTTGGAAATTACTTTGGAAGTAGGTGTGAGGTAAGCCATGAAACATTTATTTCTTTTCATGCTGATCTGCTGCTTTTGCATAGCCGGTTGTTCAATGGTTATTCAAGGCGGGTTGACAATTCAAAACACTGATCTCCCAAGCTACGGCGGCTTGAAATTGGTTTTTGAAAACGGTACGAGAAAAAGCCTCTATGAGGGACAGTTGTATTCTGTTCCTTGGTCAGAAGGAGGTGTTGCGTTTGTATACGTACCAGTTTTTGAAACCCAGGGATACGTAAGCAAAATAAAGTACTTCGTTGCTGGAAAGGAAGTGAGCAACACCTGGCTAGCAAATGATGCCCGGGGTACCGTAGAAATTCGGGCAGTGGTCACCTGGTCTACTTGCGAAGGATGCGACGTGCTCCGAAGAGATGAACACTCTGCCAAAGTAAACTTGTACGCAAATTCAATTTGCCCTCCCTGGTAACATATAGATCCTTATCCAAATCCTCACCCCCACAAGGTGAGGATTTTCATATTACAATACAAACTTGCATTTATTACCAATTCGTGCTATGATATATATATCAAAAAGAAAAATCACTCTTCTATATGGCAATTCGTGAAGTTTCAGCGGGTTCTTTCCGCTGGATAAATATCACGGGCGCAACTGCAGACGACACCCCTGAGGTCTCCTACCTCCGGGAGCATTTTCCGTACTTCCAAGCTTTGGATATCAAAGACTGCGTGAGTAATGGCCAGCGGCCGAAGCTCGAGATACATGAAAAGTATGCCTTCCTGGTACTCCTCTTCCCGGTCTTCAACCGGAAGACGCGAGAAATTGAGCCCACGGAAATTGACTTCTTCATTCAGAAAGACCTGATCATCACCATCCATGATGAACGGCTGCATTCTGTACAGCATCTGTTTACAGAAGTAAAAGCCCTGAACGCGCACCCACAAGCGCACCTGGATAATCCACTGCTGTTGACCGCCGAGCTTACGAACAGACAACTGAATGCCTGTTTGCCCATGCTCGACCATATTTCCATGGACTTGCATGCCATTGAACGGCTGATTTTCCGTGGATCGGAAAAGTCGATGGTGAAAGAAATTCTGGTCACCCGCCGGAACATCACCGACTTCCGCAAGATCATGCAGGCGCACAAGAATGTGGTGAAGAAGATGGAAGTTGCAAACCGCGTGCTACAACTTACCGAACCTGAAACCGCAAATGCGCTGCTCAATAATGCAGTGGAACGTACCAAAGAAATTTGGGATCACTTGGAAGCATTCAAAGAATCGGTGGAGGCTCTACAGCAGACCAATGAATCACTCATCTCCTTCCGGTTGAATGACATCATGAAGACGTATACCACGATCTCCGTGATCATTTTCACCCTCACACTTGCAACGACAATAATCGCCGCGCGACTTGCCCGCACTCCCCTGGTGGATACGGACAATGGCTTCTACGGTTTGCTTGGCCTGCTGGCAATTATCACTGGACTCTCGGTCTACATTTTCAAACGTAAGCGTTGGTTGTAAGATAAAGCTATGCTTCCTATGACCGACGTTGCCGTACAAACGCAAGCCACTGCTGCGATGACCACCCTCAGCCGAGTGAGTCTTGCTTTCCGCATTGCGACACTCACCTTCACAGGCAGCGTCCTGCTGGGGTTTGGGCTCACCTATCTCGTCTGGAAAATTCGTATATGAGCCCCTATACAATTGTTGGCATCATTGCTTTAGCAATCCTGCTCACCTTTTTACTGTTGCGTCGTCAAGGTGATGTGAATGTAAAGTCCTCTGGCCGCATTTTGGATTTGTACGCCAAAGACCTCACCGCTTTGGCCACTGCTGGCAAACTGGATCCAGTGATTGGTCGGAAGCACGAGATCTACCGCGTTATCGAAATTCTCTCCCGTCGCACGAAGAATAACCCTGTACTAATTGGCAAATCCGGAGTGGGCAAAACGGCAATTGTAGAAGAGTTGGCCAACGAAATTGCCAGCGGGAATGTACCAGAAACCCTGAAGCACAAACGCGTGCTTGCTCTGGACCTTTCTGGATTAGTTGCGGGCACCAAGTACCGTGGGGAATTTGAAAAGCGATTGAAGGCTCTGGTGGATGAAATCATTGCCGCGGAACGACACATTGTCTTGTTCATTGATGAGCTCCACACTTTGGCAGAAGCGGGTGAAGCCACAGGCGCCATTGATGCAGCGGACATTTTGAAGCCTGCCCTGGCCCGGGGTGAATTGCAGGTGGTTGGTGCAACAACCCTGGAAGAGTACCAGAAGTACGTGGAGAAAGACCAAACCCTTGAACGCCGGTTTCAGCCTGTGCTCATTGATGAACCGTCCCCAGAGCAAACTCTGGAAATTATGCGGGGTCTCAAAGGCAAGTACGAAACGTACCACAACGTCCGCTATTCAGATGCCGTGCTGGAAGCTATAATCCAGCTAGCAAAGGAACACCTACGAGATCGCGTGTTCCCTGACAAAGCAATTGATGTACTGGATGAAGCCGGTTCCCGTGTCCACCTAGCACAAATTGAAGTGGGGAAGAAGAATACTGGACCCACAGAGGTTACACTGGAAGACCTACGGATTGTGGTGAAAGATTTTGTGGAACTACCTTTGGAAGAAGCACGGATGGCCGCCAAAGGCTGAGTAGGTTCCCCGCTGAAAACGAACACAACAAAGCAGTTACAATTGGAAGGAGGTGAAGAATTATGGCAAAAAACGAAACACTTTTTGACCCAAAGCTGACCTACGGCTCCCCTATCGTGTTGGCTGTCGCTTTCATCTTCGTGTTCTTGCTAGGCATTTTCTTCATCTGGGCAATTAATAATGCTACAGATGAAATTGGTCCAAACCTTGCCGCTTTCCGTGATAAGGATGCCAAGGCGCAAGAAGCGGTCTACACGCAGGGCGCGTGGGCAGCTGGGCATGGTTGTCTCATTGCAACCGTTCAAGCAGAGAACACCGCAGCCCTAGCTGACGCGAAGACCACGGCAGCAGCGAAGACCACAGCATTAGTCACCAAGTACTCTGACGCCAGCAAGCTGCAAGATTTGAATTCGAAGGTAGCAAGCTGCGTTAACAAGAGCATCCCCGCAAGTTGGGGTGGCAGTGGGTGGGTGAGCATCACCACCGAAGGCACTGGCGACTTCAGTGTGCAAACAGTAGCCGGCCTTTTAACTCAGTAAGTATCAGCGTGCGAAAAAAATAAAAGTGTACCGTTTCTCAGGTATACCCAAAAGCCCGACCGCAAGGTCGGACTTTTGTTTTCTCTCTTGTCATTCTGAGGAGTCTGCGTCGAAGAATCTTGCTGTTACACGGAACCAAGAAGACTAACCGTGCTCTTTCTTCGTGCTTGGTTTTTTAGATGTGATCGACCCATGAGGGTGCCCCCTCTCCCTTGTTCCCTCTCCCTCAGAGGGCGAGGGAGACGTTCTGCAGTCTTGGTACTATATTTCGATCCCTCTCCTTCTCTCTATTCTGTCATTGCGAGTCCCGCACATGCGGGACGTGGCAATCTTCCGGTAATACAGAAACAGGCTGTGGCCATTTTGCCTACTTGGTTTGTATAACAGTGTCACCCCGGGAAGGGTTACCACCCCCAACCCCCTCCTTTTGCAAGGAGGGGACAAGTTTGTGGCTCATTCCTGACCAAGGTGTCTTAGTATCTGTCCTCCCCTTTCCAAGGGGTCGGAGACGGGTGCGGCCCATCGGAAGCACCCCGGTGGTGAAGAGGGCAACCCTTACCGAGTCAAGTCTGTACTATATGCTTCAAGCTTTTTTCAAATTAAACCAATTTTGCTACGTGGGCGGACAGGGTCACCCGTCGCTCCAGGTCATTCGTCACCCCAGTATGCAACACCGTGTGATGCTTATTGGTGAGGATATAGACGTAGTATGTCCGTGACGGCATCTGCCTGATGGTAACGACGAGCTTCGGAGATTCTTCGCCCTCCTGCTGGAGGACTCAGAATGACAGTGAAAAAAGGGTTTAGAGAGAACCTATTGACATTGTCTAAGACCTATACTAAACTCGTGCTGACGAAAAAATTAAAATCAATGGAGGAAAAATGACAAAAATCCTAAAAGAAGGAAGATTGAATCCACGCGAGCCTTGGGTGGGCAAAAAACTAGATTGCCGAACGTGTAAATGTGAGTTCAGGTTAGAAGCTGGTGATAAAGTAAAATTCACCTCTGACCAACGCGACGGTGACTTTTACACGGCATCATGCCCGAACGAAGTATGTAAGGCCGATGTGACATTTACGTTGTAAATTGAAAAGGCGACCCCCGGTCGCCTTTTTATGCATCCTCTAAAGCACTTTCTACCTCCGCGAGTGTTGTGACCCGTACCAACTTGGAGCGCAACTCCTTGGCATTGTCCAAACCCTTCACGTACCAGGCAAGGTGCTTTCGCAGTTCAATGAGCCCGTGGCTCCCTGTGGACGCAAAAGCAATCTGTGCATGCGTCTGCATCCGCCGCTGCAATTCCTCCCAATCCGGGGCTTGGTATGCCCCTGTTTTTAGGTAGTCCTTTACCTGCTGGAAAAGCCAGGGCCGGCCCCAGGAACCCCGTGCAATAGCCACGCCAGCGGCCCCAGTTTGCTCTAGGAGAGCCTTTGCCTCTTCAGGCGAATAAACCCCGCCATTAGCCAAAACCACCCCTGGAAAGGCTTTTACGACCTGAGTTATTACCTCCACATTGGGGCTGCCGTCAAAGGGACGTTCAAAGCTCCGGCCATGCACCATCACGGTCGCTACGGGTAAATCTTTAATTGCCTCCACCAGGTCCAAAGCCGTCACCTGCCCTTCTGGATCGTCCACCGCACAACCTTCTTTGCAAATACTGGCGCGTATTTTAACGGATACCGGAATGGGCGAACCCTCACAGGTTGCCTGGACTAATTCTCGTACAACTTTCAAATCACGCATGAGCGTCACTCCCCCACCATGCTTCACCACTTTGTACGCTGGGCAGCCAAAATTAATATCCACGCCAGCAAACCCAAGCTCGGCCAACACCTTGGCGCTCTTGTAGTAATGTTCCGGTTTTTTTCCAAACACCTGGCAAACCACAGGCTGCTCGCTGGGATTAAACTTCAGCATGGCAAAGGTCTTCTTACTCTCGTAGACAATCGCGTCTGTGGACACAAACTCCGTATACAGCACATCAGCGCCGCCAAGTTTGCACATTTGCCGGAAGGCCGAGTCGGTCACCCCAGCCATGGGGGCCAGCGCTAAAATCGGCTTCGGGAGTGTGTTCCAGAAGTTCTCCATGCACGTATCTATAGCAAAACCCCCTCCACTTGGGAAGGGGTTTTGTACATACTATGAGGATTTTACTGATTCACTGGAGTTGGCGGTAAAATGCACGCTGCTCGCTGACTGAGGAAAATATCCGTATAGGGATTACCAAATCGATCGTAGAAAAATGCCACTGCATTCCCCTCTGATCCACCAGAACCAGGTAAAGTAAATGTAGGAATGCACAAATCCTGACTACTTGAAACCACAGTCCCGACCGTCAGCCGTGGCTGCAGCACGCGCGAGGGGGCGGAGATGGGTTGCGTTTGCGTACTTCCCAAAATCATGGTCAAAGGGCTTTTCGCGCCAGGGTATGGATGATCATTGTTTGGATCCTCAACTGGCGTCACTGTGGTTGTATTGCTGGTAAGAGCGCCAATGGGATACCCACCAGCATACAAACCCAGCATTGGACTGGCATCGGAAGGATATGCTGCATTTAACGTTGCGCCAGTCATGCCGTCAGCTATCATTGCTTTCTGAAGCACAGTTTCACATGGTACTGGATTGAGGA
Organism: Patescibacteria group bacterium; assembly: GCA_041665345.1. Classification (NCBI taxonomy): domain Bacteria; species Patescibacteria group bacterium. The sequence goes on along the minus strand of JBAYJA010000002.1, from coordinate 145,760 downwards.
CTCCAGTTAAATTCGGATTCGCATAAGCGTTTCCATTTGCATCAATGTAGTACGTCGTCGTAGATTGATTCGTATTTGTATTGATATTTATGAGCGCACCTGAATTCGCTGCATTCACTGCGGGTATGCAGATACTCGAAGCAGTACCAACCTGAACCTGCGCATGGGCTGTGGGAATGAGTGAATAGACATTTCCGCTCTCCGTTGCATTTGCCGCAATGACCACAACCATTGCAGGATGAGGATTTGTAACGGTAACACCTAGTGGAAGCCGACTTGTTGCCTGGTTCCCAGGAGTAAAAATCGTTGTTGATCCAAACAAAGCACCAAAGTCGACTCGATTAACACCTTCCCAGGTAAAAAAACTTATTGTCGGGCTCCCTGCTGATTGCAGCTGCACTGATGCTGTCTGCACGTAACTTACTTTCATTGGAATTGGCGTAGGCGTTGGTGTTCCTGGTTTAATAAAAAGCGCTGCAGCCAAAGATCCGCCCACAGCTCCGGCAGTGAGTACCGCAAAACCGACGTACAGACTCACTGCAAGCCCAATGCGTTGCTTCGTTGCAACTGCAGACGAAGACTGAGGTATTTCCGACATATTTTTGCTTTTTATCTGTTGAAGTATCTATATGATACCACAAAAAAGTCGTTTCGTCAAACTCCTACACAGCAAATGGAGTTCTTTTTTACCCCTTGCCCAGCACCTGGCCGTCCGCGGTGTCCTTGAGTGAAAAACCGGCTTGCTCAATTTGCTTCCGCAGTTCGTCACTCTTTGCCCAGTCCTTTGCCTTGCGTGCAGCCTCCCGCTCAGCAACCAGCTTTTGAATAGCCGCAGGAATAACCAGAACCAGTGGTTCAATGGTTGCCAAACCCAGTCCCAATATTTCATCCATCTTGACCACAGAAGCACGTTTGGCTGCTGCAGGTTCATTACTCTTGAGGAGTTCCCACAGTACTGCCAGAGCTTGGGGCGTGTTCAGATCGTTCTGCATAGCCGCAAAAAACTTTTCCTCATACTTCCGAATGCCGATATTGGGCGCGCCATCCAGTGCAGCAATGCGTTGATGCAAATCTTCCAACACCTTTTGGGTCTTCGCTAAAGCCTCCCACGTAAAATTCAATTTACTGCGGTAGTGCGCGCCAAGGCAATACAAGCGGAACGCCAGTGGGCTCAATTTCTTCTCTTCCAAATTTTCCAGCGTGTACGTATTGTCTAAAGATTTTGACATCTTCCCATCATCAATGAGCAAAAATTCTCCGTGCACCCAGGTGCGCACAAATGGCTTCCCCGTTGCTGCTTCACTCTGGGCAATCTCATTGGTGTGGTGCACGGGAATGTGATCCACTCCACCAGCGTGCAAATCAAAACTGGAACCAAGGGCTTTCATGCTCATGGCGCTGCACTCCAGGTGCCAACCTGGGAAACCAATCCCCCACGGGCTCTCCCACTCCATTTGGCGCTGGCTATCCCGAGGTGAAAACTTCCACAAGGCAAAGTCTGTTGGGTTTCGCTTCTCCTGATTCTCCGCCACCCGAGCTCCGGCTTTCTGCCCTTTGAGATTCAGCTTGGCCAGGGCACCGTACTTTGAGAACTTACTCGTATCAAAGTACACCCCATCTGAGGTCTTGTACGTGTACCCTTCAGCCTCCAGCCGCTCAATGAGTGCAATTTGCTCTGGGATATTATCCGTGGCCCGTAGCCATTGGTCTGGCTCCCAAATGTGCAGCTCTTGCATATCTTCTTTAAAAAGCTCTGTGTACTTTTTCGCAACGTCCCACACACTCACATGGTCTCGCGCCGCGCCTTTTTCCATCTTATCCTCACCCTCGTCTGCGTCTGACGTAAGATGACCAACGTCTGTGATATTCATGACGAAGTCAACATCAAATCCACTATTTTCTAGTGTGCGATGGAGCACATCCACAAATAGGTACGTGCGTAAATTCCCCAGGTGGGCCCGGCCGTATACTGTTGGTCCGCAGGCGTAGAATCCCACGTGGGGTGGGTTGATGGGTTTGAATTCCTCCACCTTCCGGGTGAGGGTATTGAAGAGTTTGAGGGGCATATTTGAAAAGCAATTGACGTTACCTCTATAGTAAGCTACATTTCCAAGCTAAACAAGAAAGTACCCTAAAAATAAGGATAGTCAGATGCAGAAGCAAAAGCGAAATTTTCCAAAAAAAATGGAAGATACCGAAATTATCAAGCAACTACAGGCATTCTTCAAGGTGAAAAAAACTGAAAAAGATATTTTCACAGCAACAGTCCCCTTCCAAAGTAAGTATAGGCATCACGGAAAGTTTACTGTTTATTTCCTTGGTGGGCTACTTACTCTCACTGCTTGTGAGTTTGATTCGAAAAATACCAAGAGATCTCTAATCTACTCTGTCAACGAGGTACGCCAACTAAAACGCACAAAACCTCCATTTCTCATTTCCAATCAAAATTGGACCAAGCAGTCAAAACTTGTTTGCCGCTGGCTTAAAATCCGCGGAACTTTTATGGGCATGTCAGCCTCCTTCCAAATCTGCTTAGTGCAGAACCGGCAAGCTACATACATTCTCAGTGTACCTTAAACAAGAATCGACCGCCTGGCACCACCGGGCGGTTTTCTGCTCTACTAAAAAGTATTGACAGAAAACGACAACTATGCTAATTTCATGTATTAACAAATATAAACAGCGAAAGAAAGGTACATATGGATTTCTTGAGAACTCCTTTGAGTCCCGAGCGCATTGTTAAGGAATTAAAAACATTTTTCGAGAAAAATGGCGGATTCACACATTTTTCCGAAGAACTTCCAGGAGGCTTCCGACTTGCAAGTTTCTTGGTACCAATGCAACACAAGCGCTTGGAAGGAATCAGCCTGCTGGTTTGCATTCATTATGGTAAACAGAAAGGCTCTTTTGGACTCAGATTTACCCAGCGCTTGTGCGCGCTCATTCCTGGGTCACCCAAAGCGGCCGACGAAGCTGCTCTAAGTCACGCATCCGTCGAAAGAATCGTGGCCATTGAATACCCTAATCTCAATGACCCCGAAAATGAACTGGCCGTTATCACTGAGCCTCTCCCAGGCGTGGAACGAGCCGTTTACTTCTACCGAGATGGCAGTTTCAGCGTTGAGGATGACGTTCAGGGCTAATACGCAGCAGTTTCTTTCATTGAAGCCGCCTGGCACCACCGGGCGGTCCTTTTTTGACAAATTATTCCTCTTATTCTAAGGTAGGCACAAAGAAATTGGAGGAAAAATGGAAAAATTTAAACAGATCATCGAGGCCTACTTTAGCAAACAATTTGTAAAACACGACAAGGAAATCGGGAAGCAAGGGGACAAAACCATCTCCGTAGAAACGCTGCAACTCGAGACTAAAGATAGCGGCACAACCCTAATACTAGAAAGGGAGCTAGGCTTTAGAAAAAAAGGTCTCCGAGTCACTTTAACGTTAGATAATCAACGAGGGGATCTTTTCACTGTCTATTACCGCAGGGTTTCTCTTGTTCAAGAACTAGACGATGACCTGTACATAATCGGCAAGACTGTTGACGATACATTGATCGTTTTATGTCTAGATACAAAAGGAATGATCCAAATTCTGTAGCAGCATTCGCCGCCTGGAAAAATCCGGGCGGCTTTTTCTATTTGACGTTCTTTATGTACAGAGCTAGGCTGAAAAAAAGTTCTGTAAAGGAGGAATGAGTGAACACTAAAGGAAATTCAAGCATGGGAATTCCAGCAGTTCGGTCTGATCTCGACCCCTACGATTGGCCACTAGCTTTTGTAGAGGCTGCTGAAAAAAACCAAGCGATTGCTTTCTCCGGATCAGTAACGCTTGGTGGTAATGGGTCCTATGTCCTTCCCAATTTATTCTTTTACATTCTCTTGACCAAGGATAAAAAAATAAACTTCTATTACTACTATGGTCTAGAAAATGATGGGGATTTCTGCTTAGTAGCAGTTGGGGATGCTAAGCTTCGAATGCAAGGTTCTCTTCTGGAAATCGAGGGGAAGGGATACAGTGAAAGTAACGTTACCCTCCACATAGATTGCTTTGGTAATCTACAGGTGTAATCACCTTTGCCGCCTGGCTCAACTGGGCGGTTTTATTATTTGACAAATGCCAAAACGGACTCTAAGATGGAAAAAATGATCTTTAGGAAAGGAATTGTACATGAAAGAGATGTACATTGTTTTTCGGCTCACTGCATTATCGCTGATTGGGTCCGTGCTCATATTTAGTACAGACGCCCTGCTTCCAAAAAATGAGCACTACCAGCTCATGACGAACGGCGGTTTGCTTCTCTCGCTTTCGATGCTCATTACCCTGCTCGTAAGGGTTGACGGGAGCAACCGGAAAGCAGTTTCCTGCCTCATTGGCATTGTGGCGCTCAGTCTCTGCACTATAAATCTGGTTTTCGACAACATCCTTGTCTATAACCGGAGAGTGCTACACGAACAACTCCCGTTTGAATGGCACGTTGCAGCATTTTGCCTGGTCTTAGGAGCCATACTCGCTGCTATCAGTTACAAATTGTCGAGACCAAATCAGGCCACTGCATAACTGTCTGCCCCATTACTCAACCTTCCATTGAAGTACCACCGCCTGGCACCACCGGGCGGCTTTTTTTATACTTATTCCGTGTGACAGCAAGATTGCCACGCCACTCGATGACTCGTTCCTCGCAATGACAGAGGGTAAAATAATTCACCTTACCACCTGTGGTAGACAAAAAAGCGCCTTCATACCAGCGCGCTAACTCGCCATCTTGCTATCTTGCTACCTCCCTACACCTCGTACTTAAACTTCTTCTTCTCCTTGGCCGCACCGCCAAAGAGAACCATGGCAATGATGGGGGCAATCACCCAGCCAAAGCGAGCGTTGGGGGTAGCAAAGACTGCGCGGGTAAGCGGCGCTAATTTTTCCACAGCTCCAGAGGGCAAGTAATTCAGCGTCACGCTGACCAGTAAACCAATGTGGAGAATGGAGTAAATGAGCACCTGCCACCATTTGCCTTTATCATCGGACGAGGCAATGGTACGGAGCAAGGCAGACCGAGACATGAAGAAGAACAGCAGCACGAAGATTCCCAAAAAGACGCTGATCTTAATGACCACTGGGGTGTTGAGAACTATCGTTGTGGTTGGACCCAGGAATGGTGCCGCGCTGACAATGGCCAAGGCCATGTAGATGGACACCATGATGACTATGATTCGATCCCGGCCCAAACTGAGCCCATAGAGGAACGCAGCAATAATGAAGAACATGATAATGAACAAGTCCCAGGTGGGCTGTGCCCAGTTGATACTGCTGAATGCACTTTGTGCTACTCCTCCAATGGAAGTTGTGTCCATGTTCGTTTCCTCCTGACGATGGTATGAGTATACCATTTTTTTTCTCAATGTACACTAGTACTTCCATTGACATCGGATAGGAAAAGGTATACGATATTTGGAAATATAAACGAGTCTACAAAGGAGCAGCAATGCAATTTGAAATGCAGTGGGGAATGCCTATTGTCCGTTCGTATCAACTTGACGAATACCTTCTTCACTCAGGAATTCGTCCCTGGAAGCATCTAGCCCCGCCAGTTGATTTTGACCGCTACCGCCAAGGCCAATTGAGTGAGGAGCAAATCCACGAACTTGAGTTTTCACCCAAAACGGAAGTGCTGACCTTAGAAAAACCTAATGGGGCTACATTCCGGGGTTTCCGTACCGTTGCAGAAAACTGTTCAACAGTTTTCTGCATTCTGCCAGGCGATGTATTGCCAATCATTGTTGAGTGGAGGCATGGGGCTGAGGTTATATCTTTAGTCCCGCCTACTGGTGTCGTTTCTGCCGTTGACCATGGCGACATGGCAGCTTGCGCAAAAAGGGAATTCGAAGAGGAAACAGGAATCATCCTAGCAAACCTCCACCCACTCTCCACCGATGGGATTCCATTAAGCACCAGAGGAAACACCCAGCGCTACTTTCCGTTCCTGGGGTATGCCGAAGAGCCAATTGTTATTGAACACATCAAGCTCGATGAAAATGAATATTTGAAAGTCATGTTGATCCCCTTAGCTGATTGGCTGAAACTCATCAGCGCAGGACGTGTTCCAGAAGAAATATCCATTGGGATTACCTTCCTGGCGTTGCAGCGGATTGGCCGCCTAAAACTTGCTTAGTACATTTCCACCCGCCCTCTGACAAATTCAGGGCGGGTGTTTGTGTAAAAAAACACCGCAGCCCTGATTTCCAAACAGGCGCTGCGGGTGATGGTACTCCCACGGGTGTGGGAGAGTACTTGCGGAATACCACTTCTTGGCTATTCAGACTTCTGCTTGCCCTTCGCCAGCTCTTTGAGCAACTCCTGCAGTTCATACACCTTCGGGGCTGCAAAAACCAGTGGGTGAATGCCATGCAATAGGAACAACCGATTCGCGTCATCAATGGCAAGGTACTTGTGGCAATCAGCCGGGAAGACACGCTGAAATGGTAAGGGATACTTCACGGCGGTCTCTGGTGCATGAGGTTTGGTAGGATTCCCGCAAAACACTTCGACATAGCCGAGTTTTTTCCACCGTGCAACTGTCCGTGTGGTCACGCCCAGGCGTTTTGCGATTTCCTGCACACTCAGGTACACAATGCCGTCTTTAATCTTTATCAAAGTTTTCTCCTCTCCAATGTTCGCTGTAACCATTTTTCATACCCTAATGGATTCTCACTAGTTTCGCAAGTGTGTTGGTAGGTTTTAGGTGTCGCGGCGTGTGGAGTTAGAGGGTGGAGGTTTGGGAGAGGTATAGGTTTAGGCTATTTAGTTGCATTTCTCATCTTCCATCCACCATCCAAAACCAAAACTTTCTCCTTCCCCTTTGTCATTCTGAGTCTGACGACCAGTCAGCCGAAGTTTCTTAACGTAGGCGGGAGAATCTCTGAAGTTTATCCATAGCCTGGGGATCCTCCCACCTACGCTGCTGCTTCGGTGGACAGGTCATATGATTCAGGATGACAGAAAAAAGGTAGGTCCAAGTTCTCACTTTGGTCTTAATAACACCGCAGCTTAGAGAAGCTGCTGCTTGAGGTGAGGTAACTGACAGTTCTGTGTTCTAGCGGAATTGCCACAGGCTTCCAAGATCTCTACCCCTCGATTCGTCTGACTCACTCGGGGCTCCGACCAAAGCGTCGGAGCAGCTTTATACCTCTACCCCTCCTCTACCTCACTCCCCTCAATTTCTGCAAGTTGTTTCAGTAGTGCTTTGCGTTTACCGGATAACTTCGTGGGCACGTCAACGACAACGGTGACCAGGTGATCCCCCCGGCCGCGTTTGCGCAGATGCGGAATGCCTTTGTCTTTCAAGCGGAACACTTTGCCGCTCTGGGTTCCTGAGGGAATTTTCATGACCACTGCGCCATCCAAAGTTTCGACGTCGACTTTCGCTCCAAGTGCTGCCTGGGAAAAAGTAATGTGGGCGGTGGAAACCACGTTTGCCCCATCCCGTTCGTACCGTGCATCCGGTGTTACCCGAATACGGAGGTACAAATCCCCTGCCGCTGCCCCACGTTCACCTGCCTCCCCTTGACCAGTGAGGCGTATGCGCTCACCGTCATCAATCCCAGCCGGGACCGAAACTTTGATCATGGTTTCACGACGGACTCGGCCATCACCCCCACACGTCCGACACTTCTGGGTTGGGACACTCCCTTGCCCTTCGCAAGTTGGACAAACGACAGTCTGCGCCATTTGGCCGAACATGGAATTCACCACGCGCTGCACCTGACCTTGACCCTTGCACGTACTGCACGTTTCTACCTTGGCACCAGGTTCTGCCCCGTTACCTTTGCAGTGATCGCACACAACTTCTTTCAATAGTTCAAATTGCTTTTCCACGCCAAACGATGCCTCCCGGAAAGTGAGCTGGATGTCTGCCTGGATATCTGCACCACCACGTTGCCGGGTGCTGCGACGACTCCGCCCACCCCCAAAGCCAAATAGGTCACCAAACATATCTCCCAGGTCGCCCATATCCACGTTGCCTTGGAACCCGCCCTGGCCAAATCCACCAAAACCGCCAAACCCAGCACCCGCACCAGGGCCACCACCCTGCCGGCGAGCATCGTCAAAGGTTTGGCCGTACTGGTCATACTGCTGGCGCTTTTCCTGGTTCGACAAAACCTGGTACGCCTCATTCACTTCCTTAAACTTTGCCTCGTCACCGTGGGATTTGTCAGGGTGAAATTCGTGCGCTTTCTTCCGAAAGGCTTTCTTCACCTCATCCGCACTCGCGGAGCGAGAAATCCCAAGAATGGAGTAGTAGTCTTTTTCCATACGCGCTACACCACCACTTCCTCAACATCTGCCTGAACCACCCGCAAGCGCAGGGCACCCATTTTCTGGTACACCCAGGCAATGAGCGGCGCCAAAGCAAAAATGATATACCGGTAGATAATACTAATCAGCTCAATGACAAAGAAGAAAGAGAGCGCAAGCAACGGTGGCAAGAAATCTTCGTACGGATCCACGTAGGTGGAAATATTTCGTAAGAGAATTTTATCAATGACCGCGTCCATCGTTTCCGTACCGGCAGCCTGAATGCGAAAAGTTTGCACAAATTCATGGCGTGCTTCATCTAAGAGTTGCCGCTGCACATCACTGAGTTTAGCCAACGTTGCCTGCAACAGCGCTTGCCGTTCAGCTTCCAGTTGCTTGTCCAGCTCAGCGCCCATTGCATTTGTCTGCGTGGCTGGCAAACTAGGGTTCAGCTTCCGCAATTCAGTCTGCAATTTCCTGTACGCTTCCTGCTTGGCTCGGTCATTGTCCAATGTCTCCGTCACCTGAGGGAGGACAAATTCCCCAAGCTTATCCGTTGCCACCAAACCCAAAAATTCATCCAAGGTCATTTCTCCCCGGTACCCCTCCACTTGATTCGCCAGCACAGAATCAATTCCCTCACGACCAGAGCTAATCAAATTTTCCCGGAATGTCGCAGCAGAAGCATCTTTTTGACCCAACGAAGTATAGTAGCACATCGACACTCCCACCAGGAGGAGAATCAACCCTGTGCCAAATCCGGCATGGATGGTGTAATGTGGTTGGAACTTCCGCCGGATGGCCACATCCCCAGCCACGTTCCATGACCACAGTGCATACCCACACAAGGTAATGAGCGCAGCAGCCAAGGTTGCCCAGCGCCACGGGAAGAATGGGAGCAAGGTGATGGAACTCAGCGCACCGGAAACGAGCGAAGCCCACCAGCGCCGACGGCCAGCGGCCATAGCAAAGACGCCAAACAAGGCCAGGGTAATACAGAAAAAAATCAAACTCACGCTGTACTGCATCAGGCGCTCAACCGTGGTCAGCGCGTCATTGGGTCCAAGCAACGCTATGTGCAGCGTCCACCACAACAGCACGCTACTCACCACCGGCACCACACCCATAACCACAAATTTCCACGTCAGTGGACTTGGTGTTGGTGCTGTGGATTTGGTCATTTTTTGCGCGAGTGAGGAGGGGGTGGCCATACTACTCCAAATGTAGGTTACGCCTGGAACCCAACCCCACCAGAGGTTGGCTCCTTGGCGGCTTCAATTTTCCCAAAAGCCGCTTCGTACTTTTCCAGGTTTTCCTTGATGGCGCTCAAAATGCGCTTGGCGTGCCCAGGGGAAACAACCACCCGCGCCACGGCAATGCCCTGCTGCTGCGCTGCCGCAATGTGCAGGAAATCCAAAACAAATTCTTCCTTGGTGTGGGCAATGCTCATCATGTTGGCGTACACACCTTTCATGGTGATGTCATCAATTTTTATTTGCAATTGTTGGGCTTGGTTCATAGGAAAAAGGGGGTTACACCTACTGCCAGTGTAGCATATTGACGCTGCGAAACCGGCGACGTAGGATAGGGAGACGAAAGCAGATTATACAAAAAGACCACATAAAAATCAAGTGGAGGAACCATGGCTGACACGGACGTTAGAAAAAAAGAACACCCTGTACTCAACATCGCTCCCGGGAAAGACACTGTAACCATTCAGTGCACAGATGGCCGCGAATTCGAACTTTCTGTTGGTCAATGTTCGAATATGGTCAGCATTCACACAACCAATGAGAATGAGCGTGTGGTTGAAGAAGGATCAAGGTGCACCTTTCATCTGACCTACGACACCACCAAGCTCCTCTCCGCCTGGGCCAACGAATGGCCCGGCTGAAAGTAGCGTCACGTGCTCGTGAAGCACATTATAAAGACTCACCACTCCTCGACCTGCCCTCCAAAGCAGCAGCGAAGGAGGGTGGGTCTTTTTTTACACGCCTTGACGGCTAGTAGCCGAATGCTACACTCTGCTGAACACCAAAACCAAGGAGGAACCGTGTGAAAAAACCAGATTCACTTTTTTCCATTGCGACAATTCTTTCGGTCAGTGTGTTTCCAAAACACATAATACTGATTACCGCCCACCATACAGAATGGAAAGGACTCATCGAGGAAGTGCGGAAAATGAAGATTACCGTGAACTCGACTGGCCGTGACATGCTTTTGCAACGCAATGGTATTGACTCTCTTAGCCTTTGCAAGGAAACCGCCGATGCAGTCAATGACTGGTTAAAAGGAAAAGTGTAAGTATCAAACCCACCCTTACCTGGCCTGCCCTCCAAAGCAGTGGCGGAGGAGGGTGGGTCTTTTTTATGTGCGCTTGACGGTTTGCAACCTAATGCTACACTCTGCTGAACACAAAAAAAACCAGGAGGTACTGTGTCCACAAATGAAGTCCTTTTCTTATCAAGTACTATTCAAGCAATTGAAATTCGCGTAAACACGATGCACTTGCACTGCGTGGATGATCCAACGCGACAATTCACCCATGCTGAGGTCCTGAAAATGACCATCGATGTCCGTGACAGCGGTCCAGACACCTTTATCAAAAAGGGACAGCAGACCACTCTCCTCCTACGGCGGCCATCATACGATGCGGTGAACTATTGGCTTTGTGTAAGGTAGTATAACGTAAAGCAGGCCAGACCCACCCAAACCAGGTGGGTCTTTTTTATCAACAACCAACAAACAACATATAACACACAACCGATACCGTGCACCAAAAACATGCATCGCGCCCTGGAGAGGGCGCTCTGGTTTGTAAAAATTCTCTACGCCTTTACAGCTTCTTCCCCCGATAATTCACCTTGAACTTAATCCTACTCACCTGTTGGGTCTTGCGGTTTCGTTCACCGCCGGCACCCACCACCCACACCACAATCCCCGCTTTCCCCTTCTTCTCTTTGGTGGAGGTGACGGCCACGTCAAAATCCACGTAGGATTCTTTGCCCGTCCGCACAATTTGGAACTGCTGACCCGTGTACTTATTTGCCTCATCCACGCCTTGGGCAATGCTGGTGAGCGTGTAGGTAATAAAATCTTTGAGTTGCATATATGAGAAAATAGTTGGTGGATAGATGGAATGAGTATAATAGAAAAGAGGCCGTCGTGCGACAGCCTCAAAAAAAATACGTACTATGGTTTTAACCAGAAACCTTGCCGACTGCGACTTTCGGTCATTTTCTGACCGTATGCCTTGAAGGGCGTTACCGACCAACTAAGGTTTGTGAGTGCAACCCGTAGCCCATTGGCCGATTGTGTGATCATGGTATTTCCGGGCGCCAGTTGACGCCAGCGCATACCTAGGCACAGCACCGCGTCTGGGATAGTGTGATTCAACCCCTTGCCAATGTAGTAGAGGATGGTCACTATACCCACAGCAATGAGGGGTAGTAGCCCCTGTTCCCAACTCATGGGGAATGCGTTACTGAGTTTTAGCCAGAGAATCAGCAGGCAGAGAGCAGCATACGCCAGAATTGGGTACCGTTGGTAATCATCGTGCCACCAATTGCCTGGATCCGTGAGTAATGATCTTCTCATCTTTCATCTCCTTTCTCATCTTTTGTGGTTTTTGGTTATATTCGTTTTTTAGCATATCTGCTGCCAATGTCAAACAAAAAACTTGAGGACGACTACTCTCGTTTGTTTACAAAATTGCAAAGTATAGGTAAACCGCAATCTGAAGTCCAACCGCCATCATAAAGGAACGAAACAGTAATCTTCGCACCCGTGGCATGATATGCTGCTTGAACATTTTGGCGTATGAACCGTCTCTCGTCGTGATCCGCATGACGCTTGATTGCGTGAGTAAACTTGCCAGTACAATTGCAATTCCTGAGTACAGGAGGACAAAGAAGGTGCTCAATTCCTCCGGGGAAATAAAGTATGCACGGCATCCAAAATACACTGAGAGATTCACACCAACGAAAATGGCTAAATGTATAAGAGTTCGTCTATACTCAACCAAACATCCATTGGCACTGACAAATAGCGTCGATGAACTTAGGAGGCACAGCATGAGCAAACGATCTAGGAGTGAAGCTTGAAGTATTGCGGGGAAATGATGCAATGCGTAAGCCGTCAGCGCTGCCCCAATGAGCGCAGTTATAATGAAGAATTTTGGAATTTCTTGTAATCGCTGACGCTCCTCATCAGGAATACTTTCTGAGAACATATACATTTCCTCCAATTTTTAAAGTGCTTATTTTCCCACCACTGTAGAACGTTCGTGCAACTTCGTCAAGTGAATATTTGCCACACGGAAGCTTGACAATCTTCACACCAAGCCTACACTAGAGGAAAATTGTTCACCTGGAGAGAAAAATGGAAGAAACACAAATTGTCCAACCCACGGTATTGCAACCGCTTGATTTAACGCAGCCCCTGCCAGAGCTCCTGCAGCAGTTCAGGACAGTCATCGACAATAAAAGAGCTCAAAAGTTTGGCGCGGTTGCGGATATTGCCAACGAACTGCAAGTACGTGGCAAAATGTCAAAACGAACCGCCTTCCGTTTACTTGCGCAAATGATTAGCAATAAACCGCCACGGAAGGTAACTGCGTTCTTGCTCGCCCTGCAAGCACTGGGGTATACCGTGATACTTGCGGAAGTTGAAAGCGGGGCAATATCCCAACCTCTATATCCGCCTGTCCTGACCGACAAGCTTGCACCTTGACAGTTGCCCAGGAGTAAGTTAGTCTCGGTTTATCAAAATATTTAATGCTGCTCCTTTCACCAGTAATAGTTTCCGCATTTGAATGGGGTTTTGTATCCCTGAACCGTTGAGAAGTTTTTGCCGAGACCCTCACCTTGGTGAGGTAGCGAGACTCAGGTTCACTTGAGCATCATTCCCATTCACTAGTTGGTTCTGGCTGGATTGCAAGAGCAGTATCACCCCGGGTTTCATTCGTGAAACCCGGTCTTTTATTTACAAAACTATTACCTCCGTTAATCAAAGCAATTTAGCAGCTACCCAAAAATCATCCGATTTGCATATTTCCACGAAGCTGATACAATAGTAAATGAGAACTATCGTTCTTTTGACTTCCGCGACTCCTGTCGTGCCACCCCGGCTCTGAGAACCTCCTTAAAGGTTTTCCTAGCCGGGTGTTTTTTATTACAAGAAATGTAAACGCATGGGGACCGTAAAAGTCCCCCAGTTTCTTGGTCTTTCCTTATCCCTCAAGTAGCTCTGCAGTCAAATCCTTCCACGTGGGATTGACGCTGGTGATGACTTCCTCCTTCTTCTTTCGCGACCAGGATTTTATTTGCTTCTCCCGTTCAATGGCGCCGCTGATATCTTCACCAGCTTCGTAGTACACCAGCTTGGTCAGGTTGTACTTGGCACTGAAGCTTTTGGGAAATGTCTTCTCCTTATGCTCCATGACCCGCCGGGGCAAATCATTGGTCACGCCAGTGTAGAGCGTCGTGTTGCGCTCGTTGGTCATGATGTAGACATAGTAATACCGTTCTTGCACGTTTTCATTTGTCATTGCGAGGAACGAGTCATCGAGTGACGCGGCCTGCCCGCCGAAATCGCAGAGGCGATGCAGGCGGGCAATCCCGTTGTATCAAGAGCCAGGCTATTGTACAAGCCTGGTTCCGAAGTTCATCGGGATTGCCACGCTCCTGCTGGAGCTCGCAATGACAGAAGGGACGCTACAGCGGGCGGGGCGCCTGCCCACCATAGCTGCTGCGTAGGTGGGGGGTTGACAGTTATTACATTATCTGAAAAACTACTACGAAATAGAAACTTGAAATAACTAAGGAGGATACAATGAAGCTTGAAAAACAGCCCGAAACAGAGCTGGAGTACTGGCAAGCAATAGAGTCGCTGGGTGGTTTTTCCTGGCATACACGGCATGACATGAGTCATGGGCGTATCGAGGACAAAGACGGAAGCATCATGGCCAGGTATGTGAAGCCGACGAGCTCTCCATGAAACTCGCGCTGGAAGTCGCGGAAAAATTCAATGTCATCCTGCCCACCCAGATGCCAAAAGTAGAAAATGGCCAAGAACGTCCGCCGGCACCTGAAGGGAAGACCTACTACTTTGACTGGTATGACAAATGCAAACGCGTGTTCTACCAGGATCTCTACGACAAGCTCATCTGCTCGGCTTGTCCGATGAGCGAGGGTGTAGATGAATTCATCCGTCTGAATGATATTCCCTGCGGGGTTTTCCCAGGTGCGCTCTACCACCTCCGGATGAATCACATCTGCGGAATGGTCACCTACGGTGATTGGACAACTCAGCACTTGCACGACGCTATCACGAAAAAAGGTGGTGAAGGAGCACTCGCTGCGTTTCAAGCAAAGGAAAAAGCGCTCAAGGCCAATCCGCAACCCAAGGTTTAACCCAAACACAACACTCTCTTTGAAAAGCCCATCCTCACCAGATGGGTCTTTTCTTATCCCGAATCACAGCTGGCGGGGGTTGACAAAACAACTCTAACGATATAGGTTATTGGGAACATAAAAATTTTTACATTGGAGGTTACCAATTGAAAGACTCGACTCGTATTTTCTTTCTTTTTTCCATTGCTGCTGGGCTCGCCGGGGTTCTGGGGTGCAAGCGATACTTTACTCCGCCCATGCAAGACCATTGGGCAATGCTCGCAGTGGCTTGTTTCTTCCTCATCGTGTCTGGGTTCATGCTCGGATTCGCCGTGAGAGAGCTGCGTCAAACGCGTTACTTTACAACCAGAACATTTGCCGCACTACCGTTTGCAACCTGCACACTCATGAACCTTGCCCTTGCCGTGACGTTCACTCACATCCTTATCTGGGGAATATCAGATGCAACAAAATGGGTATTGACTGCGTATCTTGGAACCGCCCTCCTGCATTTTGCCCTAAAATTATACCAATTGAAAAGATCGAGGGTGTAATTGGATGCCCTTTGAAAAGCCCATCTTCACCAGATGGGTCTTTTCTTATTTCCCCGTGCCAAGGTATGTCAGTTTCTTGAAAAATTTAAAGAAAAAAAGACTAAGCATTGCCTAGTCTTTAATCGTAATTATCAGAATTCCAACGGCCGCTATAGCAGCTCTCATCACAGAACTTTCCGTACAGTTCATCTTCATAGCAACAGTGCGTGCAAATGCTGTTTTCACACCAATGACATGCAATCAGCCGATACACTTCTGCTCCACAACGTGGGCACGTCACTGTGGGAAGCTCGTAATCAGTATCATTGCTGTCAGAATGTCCTGGAGCCTTTCTTGGCCGTGCCTGTAAAGCAGCGACACATGCGTGTTGCAATTCTTGATCATCTACTATCTGTCCCTTTCGAAAACCCAGAACATCACCAAGGAGACGATACTTCCGAATTGGTCCTAAACAGGAGAACCAACCCTTCTGGACGTAGAGAAAATCAACGATGTACCTCTCGTTCCCTGGCAAGCTGCTCGGCTTCTCATCTTCAGGCATGGAAACCTCCACATGGAAAGAGCGTTATCAACGCACTATAGGCAAAGATAAAAATAATTGCAACCCCACGCAGCGGGCGGGGCGCCTGCCCACCGTAGCTATTGCGTAGGTGGGGGGGGTTGACTACAAAAAAAACTATACGAAACTACACAAGTAGCGCGTACCCTTTCAATACCGCATCACTGAGAAACTCCTGCAATGGGATGCTATCCGATGTCGTTTGGGCAACATTTAGACTACGCATGTAGGTGCGACGTTGACGCTGCTCAATGATTGCGGGAGCAATGTTCGCCCGCAACAGCATTGCAGTAATCAGCAAACGCCCAATGCGTCCATTACCATCGGCAAAAGGATGGACCTGTTCAAAGCGCGCGTGGACGTCAGCAGTGGCAGAAATACTATCTGCCACTTTCTTTTCTAACCCAGAAGCCAAAGACTTCATAAGCACCGGCACTTTCAAATAATTCGCCGTAGGCACGTTTGCGCCAACAATCCGGACTGCATGTTGACGATATGACCCCGCATCAGTCTGAATGGCATTGAGCAAAATACCATGCAAACGCAAAATGAGAACTTCATCAATACGCTTCCCACTCTGCAAATGGTGCAGCAGATAGTCTAAGGCGGCTTGGTGATTTTTTACCTCCTGCTGCTCCACCAAAGTGCGATTCCGTAAGACCTGGTGGTCAAACAAAATTGCTGCAGTTTCATCTTCGGTCACCGTGCTACCTTCAATACGGTTTGTATGAAATGTTAATGCCAACATGAATGAATCGTGCAAGTCTTTGCGTGCCAAAATCTTCTTCAGCACGTTTGGGTGCTTGCGGGAAAGGTGTTGGATAGTCAGCTTCTTCGCCTCCAGGCCAGAAGCCTGAGGCGTCATTCTACCGCCAACGTGTACGTACAGCGCGTTAATGCGAGCGAGCGCACTTGGTCGTGGCTGCGCCTTGCCGGTAGACCAGGCGTTGAATGCCGGAAAGCTTACGCCCAGCACCTTGGCAAGTGTTTCCTGCGTTTTGCCGGTAAGGGCCTGAATGGTCTGTAATTTCTGCTGAATGGTCATATACACCCAGAATAACAAACTTTATAAAGTTTGTCAAATGGCATAACTATATAAAGTTACGTATCCCCCCACGCAGCGGGCGGGGCGAGGTTAGGATTGCTCAATCATTTCTAGAGCTTTGAGATTTGGCGGATCGGTGACGTACTTTCTGGCAGCTTCTATGCTCAACCACTTGGTAGCCAAAAATTCCTTGGGGTCAATCTGAAAATTTTTACCATTTGTCTGCACAAGATACCAAATATCATAATGCATTTTGCACGGATGGGTCTGCATCTCAATTGGCGTAATGGTCAGCAGGAAAGGCATTTGGCTGGAAGAAAAAAACTGCTTGACGCCAAGCTCTTCTTCAATCTCACGGTTGAGCGTCTGGAAGAGTGTTTCGCCCTCATCAATGTGGCCACCTGGGGCAATCCACAGTCCTGACTTTTTGTGGTGCACAATGAACACCTCTTTAGTCTCTGGATTGTATGGCAAAAAGTAGGCGCAAAAATGCGACTGCGGATTCTCGTCACGGGTCCATTTCCCTTCTTCTAAGCGCTCCCTGAATTTGGCTACTATCTCAGGGCTCCCACTGAACTGTATATCCAGCACCTTTGCTATATCATCGTATGGCATAGGGGAAGTATACACCTACGGCGGGGCGGGGCGGGTTGACAGAAAGTTGGTTATGATCTACAGTATTCAATTAAAGAATATAAAACAAAACGGAGGTCTTTACAAATATGGAATTAGGAATTATTTTCGGTGATGAGAAACTCACAGAGTTTCTTCTTCAGCGTGTAACTGATGACACACTCAATGCACAACAATCCTTGGATATGCAGCATTCAGTTATTGTCATTGGTCGTCAGAAGAATGACGGTGACAAAATAATGCACGCAACCTTTGTGACGGACAGTGAAATTGAGAAGCTTCCCACCATTGTCATTCACTGTCTCCAAGCAGCTTCTTCCAGCCGATTCCAGGAAGCATCACTCAGAATTGTCCATGTTGGAAAACGCACCTTCAGGAAAAAAGCAGTTGCGAAAAAGACTGCAGTTAAAATGATGGAAGGCCGGCAGACATTCCTGCAGAAGTATCCAAACAGTTTACACAAAATTGATTTTATCACGTGTAACAATCCGGACCTGCACAACGCGCTCCTCGATGTGTCGTTTGGCAAGTAAACATAAACGCACGCATGACCCGACCACTTTGGCCGGGTCTTTTCTTACTCCCCTGCTCGCAGCGGGCGGGGCGGGGGGAGTACTTAAATCAAGCTGACTCTTTCATTAGCTTCCGTGTAATATGCTAGTTCAACTTTATTGGAACCTACTTCAGTTTTGAGAAACATCATTGCAAGACCTTCTCTATTCCCACACTTTTTACAATTAACGCCCCACTTATCACTATTCCTTTCAGAAGCCATGACGGTTGAGGCAAAGCGACCAATGAAAAAATGTTTTAAAAACCACGACGGATTATTCATACTCATCTTCATCCGTGTATAAGTATGACATTGAGGGCAGAGCAAATACCTCTTCTTTTCTATTTTTATCGTATTAGATTTCATATTGTGAATTCAAGCAATAGTGAATTGTATTACCAGAATTTAGATAGATTTTAATATCCCCATGGTACCACACCCACCTGTAGCGCCGGAGTCCCGACGAAGTCGTGGACGTAGGTGGGCCGCAGCGGGCGAGGCGGGGTATTACAACAAACTCTTCGCCGTTTCTAAGAACTGCAAATCTCGTTTGATGATAAACCCACTTTCGTACGTCGAGGGTTTGGCTTTGCGTGAGAGAGCAATTGCCTTTCCCAGCGGCACCCATAACAATTTAAACTTGTTTGTCTTCTCACTCCCGGTGAACGCGGTCTTCCCTTTCTTCCCAACCACCTTTGCAAAGTAGCAGTACGAAACTTGGTGAATCTTGTATAGGTCACGATACTCCACAATTTTCCCAATGGCTTTCCCGGGTTTGATGGCACACCCCGCTTCCTCCATACATTCACGACGTAGGCCAAGCAAAATACTTTCACCCTTTTCCACCCCACCGCCAGGCAACTTGTAGTAGTTCCGTAAACTCACGTATTCCAGGGCAATACGGTTTTGACTATCAAAAAGTATAGCGCGGGCAGCTGTACGAGTATGGTACGTTATCTTCTTTACCTTAGAACGTGGGTAAACGTCTTTCTGCCGAAGAGTAAGGATAGTTTTCATATTTCAAGTATACCAAACTTTCTCCCCACGCAGCGGGCGGGGCGGGGCGAAAAAAATGCTTCACATTACCTACCCTCAGGAATTTTTATAACTTCACTTCCACACGGACATCAGTGTCTGCGTTTGGGTCATTCAAGTACACCTTCTTTGGTGTGACTTTGTAAAATCGATACAACTTCCGTTCTATGAGCCGTTTAAACGCTATTAAGAAAACCTGCCGAATTTTCCCGTACGGATATTTTCGGGTGAAGTACACTCTAGCTGCAGACACACTCTCCGAGAGTGGCAACATCTCTGCAACGGCATCAAGTTGGACACCAACCCCTTCTCCTGAACGCTGACGTGAATCATAAATGGCAACGGCTACTTTCCCCTGTTTGCCAATATTCTTTCCGTGCCGCGAAGATGGAATACTCACAAAGTAAAAATTCCACTCCTTATCGTATGCATACACCACCGGGGACACCCAAGGCTTTCCGGCTGCATCAACAGTCCCAACCACCATATACTGGTTGCTCTCAATAATATCCCGTGAAAGCTTACTTAAGTCTTTATGCATGCTTCTATTCTAGCATTATTTCTCCCACGCAGCGGGCGGGGCGGAGGAAGAAAATTACAAAATCGCCTTATCTGCTAACGATTCCTAAATAATACGCTTTTGTAGTTTTCCATGCTCCTAAGCTTCATCCAATTTTCTCTAAGTTTCTTTTTGTTGTTTGTTACCATAACTCTCAACAAAATTATAGAAGCCATTTTTAAACGAAGTGTCATTTGCATCATATGTTACCGTTCCCTTTTCAAACACATCTTTATGCATTTCTTGCATTTTACTCATTAAGGCATTACATGAATCCTCTGTATTACTCACAACATGTAGAACCGCCTTCTTAATATATGTACTTATCCATTCATGAATCAGTTTATCATTTGCCTGATAGCCAATCAAATAAACCTGATCAACATTTGGTAGTATTTCTGATGCAGCCTTTTCAATCTTTTTGCTTAACTCAGGAATGTGGTCAAACATCTTTTCCGAAAGTGGCAAAAAAATTAGTGGCTGAAAATAGTCCCCTTTAAAATCAGAGCTACCAATAAAACTGGAATTATGTAATAGCGTACTCTTTGGATCATAAGTCCTATGATCTTTAAGGTCCACTGGACTCCCATTAAAGAGATTCCGCGACGCGACGCGATATCTATTCCTTTCATCGTTATCAGCATGTTTTGAAGGTATTCCACCATCTTGATCTCTCTTTTGAGCAAACCAATTAATCGAGCCGTGAGGCTTTAAAATTCGATGTGAGGTGTAAGAATCAATGTCAGAGAGCGTTGTCCCCCAAATATCATCATATGCAATATCAAATAGTGTATCGTAATTAAAATTTACATATGCATGTTCAACACCATTTACACCTTCCTCATGTAGTTTAATCAATAGTAAACGATACAATTCTGAGTTACTCTTCAATTGTGAAATTTCTTGGAGCATCCACCTTAAGTAATGCGCAAACCGTCCAAGAAACCCTCTGTATGATGTAATGATTTCAGATGTAAGACTTCCAGCGCCCGCATGTGCTTTATGCCATAAATCAGTCATCCAGGTTTCTAAGCTAACCACTTGTTTATTTAGTAATGCCTCCTCTTTATACTTTTTATAATCCGCCCTTAGAACATCAATATTTAAATCTAAAGCATCAGCATAAGATTTGTAGATATCATCCAATAATTCATTAGCTAAGGGCGCCTGCAATGAATTATGCTCTACATTCTTATTAGTTGATCCTCTTGAAGCCCCCGCACCAAAAATGAATAACTTCATGGTTTTATATCTCTAGAGGTTTATCAAAAACTAACGAAGGAGTCTACTCACCGCTTCAATGCTCATACCTAATTGTGCAGCAATTGCACTCACTTTCTGTACTAAGTCTAATCCTCCATTGATTGTTGGTAAAATTTCCTTTACCTTCTGCAAAAACGTTTTTTCATCTTGGGGAATATCAGTATTGGCCAGACTTTTTGTTATTATCTCAGTTACCTCCATAACTAGCTGCATATTTTGTGACTGGTTTTGTGTTTGACTTTGAGAAAAGTGATTCACTGTGCTTGGCATTCCAGAAAATGGTGGGGGTTCATTTGAAAAAAACTTGGCGTGCAGTCGAGAAATTAAACCACCAACCAATGTACGGTACTGAGAAATAAGAAAGTACTGTGAATCGTATCCTGGCGGGCTGCTAACCTTGAAGCGGCTCAAATCCTCATTACATAAAGTCTGCAATTTATCAATGACCCCATTGAGTCGTTCAACCATTGAAAAATCATCACTTACATCACTTGGACTCTTGGCAATAGGAAATTGCGAGAGATACCCCTGCAGTTCTGAATAGTAGGATCGAACTTCTTCGGTAATTTTTAATTCAATCATATATGAAGTGTTAAAGGGCGCCTTTCGGCGCCCCTACCAAATTACTTCTTCACCTCCTCGTACTTCGCATCCACCGGACCTTTATCATCCTTGGGTGCTTCGCCAGACTTCTCCCCTCCTGCTGACTCGCCAGCTTGCTTACTCGCCTGCTCGCTACCTTTATACATCGCCTGACCAATCTTCTGTATCGTCTGCCCCAGGTCATCCGTGGCTTTCTTGATGGCATCCTTATCATCCCCATCCTTCACCTTTTTCACGGCTTCCATTTTTTCCTCAATTTCCTTCTTCACGTCGGCTGGGACTTTGTCGCCCGCGTCTTTGAGACTCTTCTCCGCGGTGAAGACCAGGCTGTCGGCCATGTTACGCATGTCAATGAGCTCGCGCTTCTTCTTGTCCTCTTCGGCGTGAACCTGCGCTTCCTGCTTCATCTTCTCCACCTCGTCCTTGGACAAGCCGGACGACGCGGTGATGGTAATGCTCTGCTCCTTGTTGCTAGCCTTGTCCTTGGCTTTCACGTTCAGGATGCCGTTGGCGTCAATGTCAAAGGTGACTTCCACCTGGGGCACGCCGCGGGGTGACGGCGGAATGCCGCTGAGGATGAACCGGCCCAGGGACTTGTTGTCATTGGCCATGGGTCGCTCCCCTTGCAGCACGTGAATTTCCACGCTGGTCTGGTTGTCCGCGGCTGTGGAGAACACTTGGGATTTGCTGGTTGGAATGGTGGTGTTGCGGTCAATCAAAGGTGTGGACACACCGCCCAGGGTTTCTAAGCCCAGGGTGAGCGGGGTGACATCCAGCAACAGCACGTCGCGGACTTCACCTTGCAGCACACCGGCTTGAACTGCGGCGCCGATGGCTACCACTTCGTCTGGGTTCACACCCAGGTGCGGCTTTTTGCCAAAGAATTTTTCCACGGTGGATTGCACCAGAGGCATGCGGGTCATACCACCGACCATGATGACTTCATTGATGTCGCTGGCTTTCAGGCCGGCATCAGCCAAAGCTTTCTTGGTTGGTTCCAAGGTTTTCTCAACGAGATCGCCCACCAGCTGCTCCAGTTTGGCGCGGGTGAGTTTGAGGGCCAAGTGCTTGGGGCCGGATGCGTCCGTGGTAATGAAAGGTTGGTTGATTTCCGTTTCCGCGGTGGTGGAAAGCTCGTGCTTGGCTTTTTCCGCAGATTCCTTCAAGCGCTGCAAAGCCATCTGATCTTGGCCAAGGTCAATCCCCTGGTCTTTCTTAAACTCGTCAATTATCCAGTGGATAATGATTTGGTCAAAGTCGTCGCCGCCCAGGTGGGTGTCCCCGTTGGTGGCTTTCACTTCCACGGTGTCATTGCTGACTTCCAGAATGGAAATGTCGAATGTGCCGCCGCCTAGGTCGTACACTGCAATTTTCTCGTCCTTCTTCTTGTTGAAACCATAGGCGAGCGCGGCTGCGGTTGGCTCGTTGATAATGCGCTTGACTTTGAGGCCGGCAATTTCACCCGCGTCTTTGGTGGCTTGGCGCTGACTGTCGTCAAAGTAGGCCGGGACGGTAATCACTGCTTCGGTGATTTTCTCACCCAGCTTGGTTTCCGCGTCTTCCTTCATTTTCTGCAAAACCATGGCTGAAATTTCCTGCGGAGCATACTCTTTGCCTTGCAAAATCACTTTCACGCCATCGCCAGATTGCTTGAGTTTGAAGGGCAGAACTTTCTGGTCGCGCTGGACTTCTTCATCATTCCAGTGCCGACCAATGAGCCGCTTAATGGAATAGAGAGTGTTTTCTGGGTTGACAACGGCCTGGCGCTTGGCCACTTGGCCAACCAGACGTTCGCCGGTTTTGGATACTGCAACGACAGAAGGCGTGGTGCGGTTCCCTTCTTTGTTCTCCAAAACTTTTGGCTCACCACCTTCAATGATGGCCATGCAGGAGTTGGTTGTACCGAGGTCGATACCGAGGATCTTGGACATACTAGTTGTTAGATTAATGAGTAAAGGAATGACAACTTACTGGTTTGGTTTGCGTTGGAGCGGCGAGTATGGGTGTGGAGATAAGGTTTGGGCTTCTGCTGCCTTCACCTCCACCCTATGCCTATACTCGCCGCCACACCGAAATCCTATTTTACGAGAATGTGAGCGAATCAGAGTCCAAATGCATATGCAGATCCACAATGTCATCGGACGACACGCTGCCTTGGTCTTTGAACTTCAGCACGTCTTGGGCCGTCAGGTCTGTAACCAAGCCGCGGAACATCAACCCTTGGGGTGACATGGTCATCGTCGCCACGGCGGCCAACGCGCACTGGCTGCACTTCAGGTACATGAGGGTTACGCCCTGCTCCTCCGCCAACACCTGGGTCTTCCGGAAGTCGAACAACTTGCCGCAGTTTGGGCAATGCCCATCCAAGCGCAGATGGTCTGGCTTACTTTCCTGGTTAAAGGTTGGAAACTGGAATTGGGGCATGTTTGGAGAGATTGAAGGTTTAGGTAAGGATTGAAGTATGGGTAGAGGTTGGAGATAGAGAGAATTACCTCCCCTTT
This sequence comes from Patescibacteria group bacterium, assembly GCA_041665345.1. Taxonomy (NCBI): domain Bacteria; species Patescibacteria group bacterium. The sequence continues at coordinate 121,771 of JBAYJA010000002.1, read as the reverse complement.
GTCCCCTCCTTATGCAAGGAGGGGATACAAGAGGTGACAATCATCACGCTGGTGGCACTTTCCACCTCCCTATCCCCTCCTCGTCGAGGAGGGGCGGCCTCGTACTCGAGGCCGGGGTGGTAATTCGTCGTGCTTATTTCACTTGGATCTTAATTGTTTTCGGTTTGGCTTCCTCCGCCTTGGGAACGACGATTTTCAGGACACCCTTATCATAGCTCGCTTCGGCTTTGTCACCACGCACGCTCTTGGGCAGGGCAATGGCGCGGCTGAAGGAACCAGTGCGGATTTCCTTACGGTAGTAGCTCTTCTCATCCACTTCGGACTTGTGCTCAGACTTCCCGGAGACGGTAAGCACGTTGTTCTCCACGGTGATGTCCACTTTCTGCGGATCAATGTTCGCTAGGGGCATTTCCACCACCACGTTGTCCTTGTCCTCGTACACGTCTGCGGCTGGCGCAAAGTTTTGGCGCATTACGGGGAGCCAGGCATCGTTGAACATACTGTCCATGTCATCGAAGATGTTTCCTGCTGGTGTCCATTTGACTATTGGCATATGTATTTGGTTAAGGGGTGAAATATTGATGAAAGTTACCTCCGCTCTCTATTCGTAATTCGTATATTCGTATCTTTTTTCGTATTTCGTAACCGTTTTCGTAATTCGTAATTTTTACTCACAGACAGTCACCTTCGCATGTCTGATCACTTTCCCCTGCAGGGTGAAGCCGGATTGCTGCTCGTCCAAGATTTGCCCGCTGGGAATGCCTTCACGCTTCTCCTTGCCTACGGCTTCGTGCAGCAGCGGGTCGAACATTTTCCCTTCCGTAGCAATCTCTTCCACCTTCAGCGTGCCCAGAAAATCTTTGAACTGCCGGAGGATATGCTGGAACCCTTGGGCCCAGGCTTCCTTCTGCTGGCCTTCGGGGATGTGCTTCAGGGCAGTTTTCAGGTTGTCGTAGATGGGAAAGAGCTCAATGAGCAAACCCGCGTTGGCAAACTGCACAATTTCCATTTTCTCCTTTTCACTGTCCCGCTTCAGGTTCAGGTAGTCTGCCTTGGCGCGCTTCCAGCCATCCAAGTACTCTTGGTTCTGCTTCTGCATTTTCTCCAGTTCGGTTTCTTCAAGCTTCGGCTGCGCAGGTGCGTCAGTCATACAGAATTAAATTAACGTGCGGGTAAAGCGGACGAGAGGAAGGAGGCGGTCGTAGTCCATGCGCATGGGACCCAGCAGGGCAAACACGCGGTCATCAACATTTGGAGGCCGGATCACCAGCAGGCTGCAGCGTTCATCAATGGGATTGTCGGAACCCACAAGGACACGCACGTCTTCTGCAGTGCTGCTCTTCATGAGCTTGCGCATGGCAGTGTCCAAATGGTCAATGACTTCGGACAAGTGCTGCATGAGATCCAGTTCGGCGAATTCTGGCTTATTGAAAAGATGAGACAGACCCGTGTAGTACGTGTCATCTGGCCCAAAACCAATGATGGCGGTTTGCTGGGAAAGCTCAGCCAGGGTTTTTGCCACCTGCTTTAAGCTGTGGTTTTCATCTGACCCTTCGGCCTTCGCCTTACCCAACGCGTCCTGCGCCTTCTTGGGTACCGGCACTTCCTGCATAAACTGCTCCAAGTACATCCGCCAGCCTTTTTCCGTGGGCACGCGGCCGGCAGAGGTGTGGGGGTGGGTCAAATACCCGTCCTGCTCCAACGCCGCCAAGTCATTCCGGACCGTGGCAGACGAGCAATCCAAACCCGCCTGCTCCACCAGGACTTTTGAACCAATGGGTTCACCCAGGGCAATGTGCTGCCGTACAATGGCCTGGAAAAGCTGATTTTTACGGGTTTCGAGCGCTTGCATAAGTGTTAGCACTCGTTAGTATAGAGTGCTAATAGAGGGTGTCAAGAGCGGCGTTACGAATTACGAATAGATACTACGAAAATACGAATGTACGAATTGGGAAGGAGGAAAGTTAGTAAGTCATTTCTAATAAACTTATACTATGCACCCCAGAGCGGCTTTTCTAAGCCGCGGGGTTCATTTTTTTGGGTGACTCCCCCACCCAGGTTTTTTATATCCCCTATTCCTCCAAGCCCAAGCGTCCCTGTCTGCGCGCGGGCACGGAGACCCGCGCTCGGGTTTGCTTTTGTTTTTGTCCGTTGTAAAAAAGTGGGTAGACCAAAGCCCTCGCTTTGGTCTTTGCAATACATTACCCCAAGCCGCGAGCGACCCGCCTACATCGCTGCGATTTCGGCGGACAGGGGGCTCACGGCTACCCACCCTCACGTGGGTAGGCGGGGCTTTCATGCCCCGCTAAGAATAACCAGGTTCATCCCCTAGACTTACTCCCCTCAGGGTGATTTCTCAGAAGAAATGAAAACCACCGACTCAGATGAGACGGTGGTTGAAAAGTACATTAACCCCTGTAACCAAGATGCGACGAAATAGCATCGCGGTCTTGCTTGGTTAGCTTAATCAAATCCGCATACCGACGGGTAAGCGCCGCATGTGAACGCTGCAGACTATACTCAGAAGGAAGTAATCCCAGGAGTACTGGTATGGCTTTTATTCGAACTGGAATTTCCAAAACCGGGATACTTTCGCCACCATGTTCGGGTAACGTGATAAATGGAGTAAAAAATGGAACATCCCTTGGTTCCATTGCCCCTGCCGCTACCCAGCGCTCATATTTTGCCCAAAAAGTTTTCATATACTCCAGAGAAATTTTTGGAAAAAATTGAATAGCACAACTATGACAGGAAATCTCCAGTGATGGGGATCCATCTTTCAATCGAATGTACATTTGCAATGCGCCTTTGCAAAAGGGATTGCTTACTGTTGTGCAACCGCAGACAACCCCTTCATGGATTGTGTCCAGGCACTGCACTTCAGTATGTGACCCAAGAAAAACATAATTGTGCTTAGGTGATTCTGGACTGCCATCGAGTTTCACCAACATGAGCCGGTACTTCTTACCAGTGTACGCCAACCAATCTGGGGGCTTATTCCAAGACTCCCCAAAGCCACAACCTTCGGCCATACAAACCTCCTTGCCCTGCACACATCACTTTCTTTTTATGACGCGCAGACGACAACTAATGTGATTAATTTCTCCCACAGATTATCCGTGAGTATGAGTTGTTAAAGAATGGTTCTACCTTACGACTATACCTTGTACAAGTCAATAACTTCACCCTTCAACTCCGCTCAGGGACTGCGTCCTCTCGACTGGCTCCGCTCGCCCTTTCGACAAGCTCAAGGACTACGTCCTTTCGATCGACTCAAGGGCTTTGCTCGGGGTGATTTATCGGAATAAAGCAAAGAAAAAACCCGGAGCATGTAGCATCCGGGTAAGATCAATCTTTTTTTGTTGCTCGTTGTTCGGTGAGCTGCCTATGTACTTACGTACAAACTTTCAGTGGCCCCCATCACGCCGCAAGATGGGGGCCATCAGCAGCGCGTCGCCAGCATGGACGAGGCGTAGAATCGCTCGGGAGGAGTTGATCGACAGGTGTATGAACCCATCATCGAGCGAGTATGTGCGTACCAACGACTCAGCGTAGTACGGCTTTGGGTGCCTTTCGTGGGGCACCAGCGTGGTATTGGATTTGAAAATCCAACCACGAAACTCCAAAATATTTTCTACTTTTTAAAGGGGTAACTTGCTACGCCTCTTGCAGTCTCTGCAGTTACTTTCAGAAGCGTACAGGCCATACTAGCATGGGTATTGGAATGTGTCAAGGGGGGCACAAGCTGAGGCATGGGTTTCGGTGTAGCGGCGAGTATAGTGTGAGGGTTAAGGTTTGGGATAGCTAGGAGTATGGGTGACTAAAGAAACTCCTCCCCTCCTTTCGAAGGAGGGGGTAGGGGGAGGTAGCCCTAATGGAAAACGCTCGTCAGTCTTGAACCATGACGACTTAAGTAAATAATTTTTTACACTCCCCTCCTCTTCCTCCGCAAGTGCACCAAGAACAAGCTCAGGAGAAAGGCGACAATGAGCAGTGCCGGTATGGAGGTGCCGACCCGGGCAATGCGTTCGATCCAATCAATGACCACTGGCCCCACGAAGTACCCCAGGGTGAGGTACGCCGTTGCCCACACTGCTTGACCTAGGGCATCAGCAATGAAAAAAGTGCGGAACCGCATTTTTGAAACGCCAGCGAGCAAATTGATTGGCGCGGCGAGGGACGCAAAAATGAACCGGCCAAAAAAGACGGCCCACGCTCCGTACTTGTTAAAAAAGTGTTCGGACTTTTCCAGCACCACGGGCTTCAGCCACCGCCGGGTCAGGCGTTCCAAAATAGGCCGGCCAGCTTTCCGGCCCAGGGCGTACCCCAGCATGTCCCCGGTCATGGCACCGGCCCAGGCAGCCAACCACAGCCAAACAAAAATGAATGTACCTTGGCTACTGAGGGCGCCCAGTGTTACTAGTAACGGACTGAGGGGGAAAGAAAAAATGAACTCAAACGCTTCCACGGCCACCAACGCGTACAGCCCAAAGTACCCGTAGGTCGTCACGAATTGGAGGAAGCTACTGGTTTCCATGGCGCAGGCGCTTACGGTGCTGGACGTGCTGGTGAATCCCTCGGCCCAGAATCCAGATGATGAGTAAAATGATGATCAGTGCGCTGAGGGAGAGTATGGTTATATTCGCATCGTCAACCACCCTGATGTACTGCTCCACCTGCTTTCCAAAGAAGTAGCCCAGGAACACGTACAAGCTGGTCCAAACTATTTGCCCGCCCATTTCTGCCACAATGTACCGGCGCCAGGGCAAGTCTGATGCGCCCGCGAGGACGTTCAGCGGCGCAGCAATGGTGGCGAAGATGAACCTAGTAAAAAAAATTGCCACTGCGCCGTACTTAGAAAAAGTCTTCTCTGCTTTTTCCAGCATTTCCTTCTTCACCAGCTTCGTGCCAAAACGGTGCAGAATGGGTTGGCCAAACTTTCGGCCAACCAGAAAACCCAGGTTGTCACCGGTGACCACCCCGGCGTACACCACCAGCCAGAGTGTGAGTACGGAAAAAGCTCCCTGGCTTGCCAAGCCACCCAAGAAGACAATGATGGGGCCAATGGGTGTGGAGAAGACGAATTGAAATGCCTCAAAAGCCACGATGGCGTACAACCCAAAGAAACCGTAGCTTGCAAAAATGTGCTGGACGGATTCGGTAAGGTCCATTACTGCGCCACCTCCCGCGCTACCTTCCACTTGCGGCTGCGGATGAGCGCGCTCAACCACCGGTACCCTGGTACCACGGGCACGGTTGCTGGGTACACGGCTCGGGCCTGCTGGTACACCTGCTCCACCTGCGCTGCAATATGTTCCCAGGCATACTGCTTGGCTGCCCGCTGCCCTGCCACGGCCATGGCTTGGGCTTTTTCGGGTTGGGTCAGCACTTCCGCCAAGGCAGCAGCAAAACCCAGGGTATCACCCACCGGCACCATGCGGGCGGCTTGGGTAGCGCCAACCACTGCCCGGTACCCAGGAATATCTGAGGCGACCACGGGCCGACCCGCGGCCATGGCTTCCAGCAGCACAATGCCAAAGCTCTCCCGCCCGGTTGCTGGAGAGCAGTAGACCTGCGCGGATGCGTAGTAGTTGGGCAAGGCTTCATTTGGCACGCGGCCAGTGAAAATCACATCTTTACCCACCAAGTCACCTAGCTCGCGCTCGTAGGTTGGCCGAAGATTCCCATCCCCTACTGCCAGCAAACGAACTTTGGGCAAGGTTTTTCGCAAGTGCAAAAAGGCTTCCAGCAAATGGACAAACCCTTTGCGAATCACAAAATTTCCCACGAAGAGTATGTTAGGCCGGTCTGCGTACTCTGCCAAAGGTTTGCCACTGGCAAAGTGTGCCACGTCCACTCCATTGGGTACGGTGGTGTACGCGCCTTCCGGAAAGTACTTAGCAATGGACTGCTGCGCCGCATCCGAAACCACAATGCGGGCATGCAAGCGTGCCATGCCCGGCGCCACCAAGGGTCGAAGGAAACCCAGGGGTAAGCTGCGGTCATACTGCGCGTGGAAGGTTCCCACATTCACCGTAGTGGAGTTCAGCAAACTCAGCTGGGACAGCATGGGCTGCTCTGGCGCGTGAATGTGCAGAACGTCAAATTGCTCCTTGGCAAAAATCTCACGCAGCTGCCGGCTTAAATGCTTACCCGTGGCCACATGCGATTGCGAACCGTTCTTATGAAAATTGAAAACTTTCCCAATCCGAAGAACGTCCGGGCTGTTGTACGGCGCATCGGCGTACTCGCCATAGGACGTGGTGATTATTTTCACACTGTGCCCGCGCAACCGAAGCGCGGCAGCCAAGTTGTGGATGTGTTCGGAAATCCCCCCAACTGCCGGGTAGTACGATTCCGAAACAATGCCAATATTCATTTGCAGCTTAGCGAAAGCGGGAACGAAGCCACTCCCAATACTGTACCACGAGCGTTCGCAGCAGGCGAACCGCAGGCATGGGTGCCGGCGGGGTTCGGTGTGGAATAGGCATGGCGGTTTCTGGCAGTCCGTACTGCTGCACCAGAAACGACCGGATGGGCCGGTTGAACGACTCTGGCCAAATGCGCACGGTGTAGTGCCCGGCGCTATCCAGCACTTCCAACTGACTGTTGGGCAAACCCTGCTTAAATTCCCGCGCGGATTCCAAGGAGCAGGCCGCGTCTGCCCGCCCACCCAAAATCAACGTTGGTGCGGTAATACTAGGGAGCAACGGCCGCACGTCGTCTTTGAGCGCAGACCAAATGCGCGGACTCCAGATGTGAATCCAGATGGTGTCCAAGGCGTGGTGGCTCAGCCAATTGCAAAAGCGACCAATGATACCGTGGTACCCATTGGGGTGCTGGCGAAAGGACGGGTACATGCTTTCCCGAATGTGGGAAGAAACATTGCTGGGAATAACCGACAGGTGGAGCAGGAACCGCAGGGTAATCCGGTTGAAGCCAAACCAGGTAAAGGAGAGGTAGGGAAACGCATTGAGCAGCACCATGGCTTTGATTTTCTGCGGCACCAGGCTGGCCAGGCGAATGGCGACCATGCCGCCGTACGAGTAGCCGTACAAACACACCTGGTCAATTTTTTCCGCAGCCAAAAATGCCACTAGGTCTTGTGCCAGACGAGGAATATTTATCTTTTCACCTGGATAGTCATTGAACCGGTAGTTCCACATGATCACCCGGAACTCCGGCAGCAGGAAGTCAACTTGTTCAGCAATGAAGTCACCAGAAAGTTGCCCGGGTGGCAGACGCTTTTGGCCAGGCAGAAGCAGAAGCACTGGCCGGGTATCAGCCTCCCCTTGCCGGGTGTCCCCAAAGGTAATAACCTCACCATCAGGCAACGCAAAAGTTCGGGTCTGGAACATGGGGGTAGTATACCAAGTCCTTGACAAAAACTGAAAATCCACGTACGGTGTGTTGAAATACAAATGACTGATTTCAAATAGGAGGTAACTTTGACAAATGAAACGAACATGAAAGGCGTGTGGTTTTGGGACACGTTTCCGAAATGGTGCACCGCCGGGTGGTGGATATTCTTCATCGGTTTCGCTCTGCTTACGGCTTTTAGCTCGCAATCTATAATCAACGTAGCACAAGCAAATCCGCCTCTTTTCTTGACTATCAGTCTGCTGCTCATCTTCTGGGTGTTCGTTGGAAACTACGTTCCGGGATTACCAAATATGTTTGCCCCACTTCTCTTAGGTTGGGGCATTGGTCAGGGATTAAGCTGGTGGTTCCTTTTAGCAGGATTACCTATTGTTGCGGCTGCGGTTGCAGGTTCACTCGCTGGGTTTAATGCCGGACGTCTTGGACTTCCATTCGGCAATGTGCGATCGTCTGAACGGTATAAGGGTGCTTTAAACGCATTACGAACCGATCAAAATGTCGTACTCAGAAGTCGCATTGGAAAATTTGCAGCGTACTGTGGCCATATCAACATTGCAGCCGGTGAAAACGGGATGGACATCAATGAATTCCTCAGAGGAGCAATGCTCGGCCATACCCTTTGGACATTCTACTACGTAGCCGCTGGTTTCCTCATGGGCTGGCTCCTGCCGTACGTCGGCCAGATCTTCAAGTAACAACACGCTCATTCAAACCAAGCCTCGTGCATCTGCCCGGGGCTTTTTGGTATTTACAAACCAAGGGGGTAGCTGAGGCTTTTATGCCTCAGCACTTGGTTCAAGGATTATTGGCTTTGTACATGGCGGGGCATGAAAGCCCCGCCTACCCACTCCTTCTGTCATCCCAAGTCTTCGACCTGTACGCCCTCTGAGCCAGTGGCCGAAGTTTCTTAACGTAGGCGGAAGGATCTTGCTGGACAGTCCTGAAACAAGCACACACCTTGGGTAGCCCGGGTCCCTTGACCCGGGCGGATTTCCATTAGGCGAGGTCAAGGGACCACGCCTACCCACGTGGGGTAGCCGCGAGCCCCCTGCCCGCCCACTGGGCCAGTGGCCGAAATCGCAACAATGTAGGTGGGTCGCTCGTGGCTGAGGGGGAAAAGCAACTTATAGCAAAGGCCAAAGCGAGGGCTTTGGCCTACCCCCTCCTCCTTCTGTCATTCTGAGTCTTACGACCTGTCCGCCGAAGTTTCTGAACGTAGGCGGAAGAATCTCCGAACAATATACCAACTTCGGAGATCCTTCATCCCGCTACGGGATTCAGGATGACAATAATAAACACCCAAGCGCAGGCGTCTCTGCCTGCGCGCGGGCACAGAGACCCGCGCTTGTTTATTACATTTTTTACTTGCCGTTCGGGTAGACGACGATCATTACCTTCTTCCCCGTCGTCACCTTCCCACCATTCCAATCATGGATGGCGTTCCAGAGAATGTCTGGTTTGTACACGTACCCATTCCCCTTCCGCGTCCCTGGGTCATTGGTAATAATCCGGCCATCTTTCATCCAGCCGCGGATGACCAGCATGTGGTACAGCGGACCGCCATTTTTAAAATTCGGGTTCTTCAGCAATTTCCCTGAGGAAGGGATAATCACCGGCCGGCCAGCAGCCACATGCACTTTGGCGTCGTTCAGTGATTTCATGGGCAGCACATCCACGCGTTTGTAGCCGTACAAATCTTTGATCATCTTGGCGGTCTGCGCTGCAGTGGTGTCTTTGAAGTCGCCAAAGGTCTTGTTCTCGTAGGCAATCATTTTGGAGTACTGTGTCTCAATCTGTGGGGCAGTTGCACCTTTCACCTTTGTCCAGAAGTAGTGTACGGTGAGCACCGCAGCTTCTTCACAGGTTTCATTGTGCACGGCGTCCCAGTTTGCTGTGGGCGCTTGGAGCACAAAGGGCACAGCCAGGTTGTACTGGCTGGGTAGTTTAGCCACCGCTTCCACAGTTTCCCCGGCGACCACTGGAACATTCGTGTTTGCATTACTCACCACAACATTGGTGCTCTCGTTCCCAAGCTCAGGGTCAGCCTCTACCGCAACTGGCAATTCCTCAGGTTGGTCGTCAAAAAACCGAGCGCGGATATCATCGCCTTTGCTAACCCACACGCCTCCACCAATAAGGAGGAGCGCTGCAATCGTTAGGATTGTGAGAACACTTTTACGCATAGTGAGGTGAGTATAGGGAGGGGTGAATGATTAGGCAAACTTCGAAAGGAGGGCTCGCCCTCGAAGTTCCGTGAGCAAAACGAGGGACTTGTCCTCCGAAGTCTCGTCATCGAGACGTAGGAGGATAAAATGTGAGCCGGTTCCTCCATGGAACCGGCTCGATGCTGAACGAACTTTACTTCTCGCGCGCTTGAACGAGCGCGTCGGCATTATCATTGATCGAGCCGCCAGTGCGAATAATACGCATATCCGGCGTCACAATAATCCCCTGCTTCATGCAAATTCCTCCTTGGAAAGTTAATCACCCAACACCACGCTTGTTGCTCCTTGCACCTTGCGTGGCACTACCTGAAAAACAACTAAAGGTAGCATGGTATTTGGAGCTTGTCAATACCCCATAGCAGAAGTATGGCGTAAGGAGAAAGCTGGGTTCATATTCATACTTTCACCCGGTAAGGGTTACCCCACCTGTCCTCCCCTTCGAAAGGGGAGGAAACGTACAAATACACCTTGGTCTGTACATAACCAAAAACACCCTCCCCTCCTTTCGAAGGAGGGGGTAGGGGGAGGTAGTCCTTACCAGGCAAACCCTTGTATTACTTGAACCAGTCATTATCCAAGAATCAAACCCGTCCTGCCATCCCTTCCATTCATCCGTATCCCCATTCGTAATTCGTATATTTCCCGCGAAGCGGGACCCCGCTCCGCGGGGCGTAACTCCTTTCATTTCGTAATTTCCCGCCACTTTCTACTTCTGAGGAAAGGAAGGCGGGATCCCGCCTCGGTGGCGGGACGTAACAATCTACCATAAGTATTTTTGGCTAATCTAAGCCCTTTTGGCTAACCTTAGCCTTTTTAGGTATTGACAGGATTGGCAATCCAGTATATACTCCCCCGTTACGCTAGAACTGGTTATTTCAGCGGCCTGTCCGAACGTTGAAAACCGAATAGTGCCATAGTCGTCTCCTCTTCGCTTGGGGGGTCGACGGAGAGAGCACCTTACCCGCTACCAGTGGGTTGGTGTAAACAACGCGGCGAAAGCTGCGACAAGCGACTGGATAATTTGCAATTATTTCACTATTCATTTATCTATTCTTATGATTACAACCCAATAACAGACTCTCTCCTATAAAAAGAAGAGGGTCTGTTTTATTTAGTGTCCTGAACAGTTTGTCGTTCGGGCACACTGTCCGCCCGCATGAGTCCGGAGGGACTGGTGCGGGTGACAGTGAGGAAATCCAACGAAAGGAAACAATGAGAAAAATGAAGTGGGATTTCATTACAGTATGGTTTACCGTCATGGTAGCCACTGCAATGATCATGGCAATCACCGGAATGATCGGCATTTCCGGTGGTGGGTTGATCTGGTTGGAAATCGCGGTCTACTGCTTCTTCGCAGTGTTCGCAGAATTTCTTCTCGGCGTCGTCCCCGCTGAGGTAATCATCAGTAAAAGTCGCTAGCTCTATTTCGAGGGCAGCCGTCGCTTTTCGCCGGCTGCCTCTCATCCTCCAACTCGTGAAATGGTTCATAGGTTGGATCTATGAGATTGAAACAATAAACACAAACATACCGCCCAAGACTATGGGCAAGGAGAAAAAAATGTTAGAAAAAATCTTCAGAATATTGGTCTGCCACTCTATTACCCTGATTCTCGCGTTCTGCGCCATGATGGCGCAGAACATGAAGGCCACACTGGCCTTCTCGATCCTGAGTGTGGTGATGGTAATCATCACCACGATTCTGGTGCTAAAAATTAGCAATCAGACCAGGACGTAGGTTACTTGGCAGCCGACGCTTTTCGCCGGCTGCCTCTCACTTCTTAGGACATATAACGGTGTACTGAGAAGTGAGAAAAACAATATTTGCGCAAGCCTGAGAAGGCAAAGGAGAATAAAATGTTACAGGAAAGTTCGATTCAAGTGTCAACCAGTATCATAAAGAGAATTTATGAGGTTGATTTTGAGGTTGTTGCTGTGGCTGTACGCGGCATTGCCGTCATCCCTGAAGATTGTGCAGAAAGGTTTGCGCAATTTATCAAGGACAAAGGGTTGGTAACAACCCCGTTTGTTCTCATGGAGGCGTACTGGAATACGCCGCATTGGAACGGCTCAAGAGAATGGACGATGGAAGACAACTTAACGAAGTGTCCGGAATTATTCGGGACTGAATTCGTCCAACGACCCGACGGAACAAGCGTCGAATCCGATGGGATCTACGTCTTCACCAATGCGACGGTGAAGAGTATCCTCTTCGAATCTCGTGAAACCGGTAGCGTTATCCGCGCTACCAAAAAATACAACGGGCTCTGGACCCTTAGTCTGGAAGTTCCGATGACCGACGATGGCGAACCCTGTGTGGACGACGAATATTGGAAACGTTTCCACAAAGCTATTGGCTAGCAAAAAAACGAACCTTAAGAGAAAGGCAGCCGTCGCATTAACCGCCGGCTGCCTCTCACTTCTTAGGACATTCCAGTGTGCTGAGAAGTGAGAAAAAAGTAAACAAGCAAAAAACTCAGAAATGGGCAAGGAGAAAAAATGTTCGAATTTATCACCGTGACACTATTTGTGGCTTTCCTAGTCGCCGTATTCATCTGCGTCCTCAACCCGAATATTCACTTCCGAGGTCGCCTGCACTGGGCCGTATGGACCTATCGAATTGAGGAAGCGAAAATTATTGACGGGTTCACGAAACAGCCAACTGGTTCATCTGAACCAAAAACGAAATACCATACCCGGACTTGCAAACATTGTCCGGTTCGCTATGTCCAACTAATGAATGGGGCAAGTTGGTACAGAACTATTTAATCCAAAGTTTGGAGAAAAAACATGGAAATCACAATCCGAAACGAAGGTTCGGCGACCATTCTTCATTGCAAAGGTCGAATCGACATCTTAAGCAGAGAAATACTGCAAAGGAAGGTCGAGGAAATCGTAAAGCAAGGAACGGGTCCAATCCTCCTTTGCCTCAAGGAAGTTGATTTTATCACCTCCGCGGGCCTTGGCTGCTTGGTCACCTGCCTCAAGCTTTGCCGGCTGGCAAACAGACGCTTTGTTCTCACTGATCTGGCGTCGTATATCCAAGAGATGATGGAGATCACTCAGCTGTCCGCTATCTTCGAGATCGCTCAAGACGAGAAAGCGGCCCTTGAGAGAATAGCGGCATTACCGTAACGATATTTCGGGGAGTCAGTACTACTCTGGCTCCCCCTCATCCTCCAACTCGTGAAATGGTTCATGGGTTGAAACAGTGAGAACGAAAATAATCAAGAACAAATGCAAGGAGATTGCATGCTCTCATTGAAAAATTTTGGCGATGAAGATATCAGGATCATCACCTGCCGAGGGTCGCTCGATAAACTAGGAGGCGCACTCCTAGTTCAAGAGGTCAGAAAGAAAACGAGGGTATCCTATGTCCTCTCAATGGAGGGTGTGGGCAAAATGACGACTGAGGGGATTAATTCCCTGCAGAGTTGCCGGGAAATATTGGGGAGTAGCAATCTTCTCATCATCGCCGGGCTCAGCGAAAGCATTTCTCAGATCATTCGGGAGAATCAACTGCCGATCATTTTGGTGAAAAACCAAAAGACGGGGTTAGAAATTCTGCAAAGGAGGCTAAAATTGTAAAATTACGGGGAGCCAGTTCCATTCTGCCTCCCCCTCACTCTCTAACCCATGAAGTAATTCACTGGTTAGAATCTTGAGAACGATAATTTAAGAAATGACATAAAACGCCCAGGGCTTTGGGCAAGGAGAATTAAATGTTTAAGTCAGTTATCATTTCGATCATTGCCGTCCTTGTGATGGCAACTTCGCTGTTCGCGCAAGTGGACAGCGTCAAGTTTGGTGGGTATATCATGACCCAGGCACCGCATGATTCTGTGAAGTCGTTCACGAATCGGTGGGCGGTTTCCAAACTGACCCTCCACGTTGACAGTATCCGCGGCGAGTTTCAATACGACCTCGCTTCGAATACGGTAATCGCGGCTCAGGGCTGCGTACCGAAGAGTATCTTCGATGGGGAGGCAACTCTCTACGTCGGTGCGACGTTCACCGCAGCCGGCCAGATTACGCCGTCCCCAAATGAATTGAACGGGAAGTTATGGTTCCCCGTTCATAACTCGTACACCTTTATCGGCAACGGTATCGGTGTTGGGTATAACCGTGGTGCACTTAGTCTGTACGCTGTACGGACAAACGAGTTCTCAGCGGCTCTAACCTTCCACGGTATTGAGTTACTGTGGCAAGAAGACTTTGCCAAAACGGCGGGGTTCACAACGCCAAAGGTAAACATTCGGCACACCTTCCAGGTCAATGCCTACGGTGGCAAGACCTGGTACAACGGTGGTCGCGAGGACCAGTTGTCTGGGATTGTGAACTTGGACTATAAGTCCTTCCGGTTGTTCTACGCCGTCAACGACGGCGAGGTCCATAACCGCGCGCTCGGCGTCAGACTCGACGCCACGAAACACATCCGGGTAAAGGCCTTACGGGCTTTTACCCCAGATGGTAACGTAGACTTTGCTGAAGTAGGCTTCAGCTTCTAAAGTCTTCTAAGCACATTTCTGAAAGTGGGAGGCAGACGTTCAACTCGTCTCCTCCCTACTCTTCTCTAGCGCGAAACATACTTTTGCCCTGAAGAAGAGAAACAAAATTTACGAATTACGAATCAGTACGAATATACGAAAAAAGAGGAATACACAATGGAAAAGATATCTGGATATGCAACGCTGACCTTTGCGATTCTGATGGTCTTAATTGGGCTTACCATGCAGATCCTAAAAAATCGCAAAGAGCGCCGGTGCGGAACGGCCTTTTTCTTGGCCATTCTCACTGTGTGCGTGTATAGCTGCAGAGCTTGGCATGCACTTACTATCAACGATTTCTACATTTTGATTCCGGATACAATCGGAATAGTGCTGTCGGGGATCATCCTTGGCCAGTTCTTTTACTACAGGAAAACTCGGGAGATCTAACCATCTCCCTTCTTCTCTAGTATAAAAACGCTTTTTTACTGAAGAAGGAACTCCTTTACTGTAAAGCATACTGTACATCTTGCAGACCTTACGGCTTACAGCTCTACAGCTTACGGCTTCCCTTCTCTCCTCACACTGAGTCAGGTTCTGCGTCATGCCGCTTCCTTCCCTCTCTCCAGGGTTGTGCGGGATTGCGTAGACCTGGCTCGCTGTGAGAAGAGAAAGAAACAACAAATTATTCGGAGGAAGTATGAGTACTGAGATTATTCTCGTGGATTTCCACAAGGATGAATGGGACGGCAGAGTTATTGGCCACCCTGAAATGAGAGGTCCGCTGGTGTTCGCAGATCGAAATGCGAAACACTTGGTGACCTTTACTCAACCGGGTTTTTACCTGGTTGAAATCACAAAAAAGGTTCCAGGCGAATCGGTCTTTAGCGGCTACTGGCTCGGCAGAGTCATAGGTGGCCCTGACAAAGCCGAGGAGTTCCGAAAGCAACGGGAAGAGACCCACGAAAAACAACGTCAATACATTAAGGGTCTCGAACAAGAAATCACCGACTACCTCATGGAAGTCGGGATGGAGAGCGCCTCGTTCGACATGGTGCTTGACGCATCTGAGAACGAAAGTCTGCCTCTCCATTTCGAACTGCAGACAGGAACAGGTATCTTCGAAAGAAGACTATCCAGCAATCCTGGTACTGGAACGGTACGAATCTGGGTGAGGGGAATCTCTTTCCTTACGCACGACCATTATTTCACCGTGCCCAATGTGCCGGTGAATATCCAGCAGCAAGCGCTTGCTGGCTAATGTCCTTTCGTCGGGCAGCACTAAAAAAAATGCTGCCCCTCGACTTGAGTGCAGAATACTGATTCTGGACTGAAGTCGAGAAACAAACAATCATAAAAACTAAGAACAAGGAGTGAAAATGAAAAGATTGATTACCTTCGCAATCCTCGTCGCCATGTTCGTCATGGTGAATTCGTTGGCGCTGATGCCGACGATACAGGCGCAAGTGGTCGCGAATGAAGAAAAAATTCTGGAACAGAAACTAAAACAAATTTCTGACTCGCTGAATGTTGAGCTGAACTGCGTTCCGGACAGTGTTTGGCAATATGCCAGGGAATACCTTTATCGCCAAACAATGTATAGCATCTCCTTCGGAGGCGCCGCTGAGCTCTACCAGATTGGCCTACCGCAGAAAATATGCTGGGGATATACCGCCACTCTTGATAGAAGCTACTACGGAGCAAAATTGCTTTGCCCCGAGGGCAACGTATACGTTTTGAAAAACGTCGACCTGGAAATTCATGGACAATTTAATCATGATGATCAAGTGGACGTATTGTTCGTCATTCTCGATGAAGAAACGGCCAAAGATTCGACCTTTCCAAAGGGGCCAGAAGATTTTAAATTATTTAGTTGCAGTGTCCCAGACCCAACGTGCAAAAATGATGAGCGAACTATCTTGGTCAAACCATCTGGGGGTTTGACAAACGTATTAGCATTTCAAGACGGTAATTGTGAACTTCTTCCGAGGAGATGACTCGAAGAAACTCATAACTATCCGTCGACTAAAGTTTCGCACCTTCGTTGGGCAGCTTCTAATATGCTGCCCCTCGACTAGAGAACAGAATGAAAATTCTGTTTTGCAGTTGAGAAAAAACAATTTAACCACAATATTCACAAGGAGGACACATGTCCACTGTATTTAGTTTAACTTTCAGCTTCGTAGTGGGATTCTTGGCAATCATCATATTGAGACTATACAGCGTCTCAAATCTGAGTCAAAAAATCATCGGGACAACCGCGCTCCTGATTGGCATTGTTCTCGATCTCACAACGAACAAAGGAACCGGGATCAGCGTAGTCGAAATTCTGCAGACATTCTTTGCTTCTGCAGGATTAGCAATCCTGCTTGGACTTCTTTTCGAATGGTGGGGAAAACGCTTGCACCAAGACCAGACACGGGCATAGGTGAATAATCGGCTGGCGTGTGTCGTGCCAGTCGTGGAGCATAGATCTCCATACGAAAAATCAACCGGGAGGAATTTTGAAAGTACATTTGTAACATAATTGTTAGAGGGGTGGTTTGGCTGTCATACACCCCTCTCTTTCCTAGGCCGCAAGAGATTGTGGATTGGGAAAGAGAAACACACATTTAGTAAACAAAAACTTCCTGAGGAGGAAAAAGTGAGAACAATCATCAACATCGGTCTTGTTGCCATCTTTCTGACATTTGGCGTTTGGTACGCCTGGGATCAGGGGTACCTTTATCCCAGATTCGAGGAGACTGGCAAATTCTGGCACCACAGTGCCATCATCGTCGAAAAGAACACCGGGGCAACCTATCAACCTTTTCTTGATCCATTTCCGTTCATTTCATTATTTAGGATTGATAGCGGTACTCCTGACACCGTGTACGTCGATACAATCCAATATGTGAAAGACTACGGTTACTCGGAACACGCGGATTTCATAAATGGCCTCCTGCATGTCAACGGGAGTACCAAGGCGATCACAATTGCTGAGTTCCATACATGCTTAGGCAGGAAAATTGAACCTATGAACTCATCTCCTGACCTTGGAATGACCACTGGCCTTTCAAAAGAAAGTTGGTTTGATTCAACTTCCCTTGAGAGTGCCCTACTTATGGGGGTCGGGTGCTCAAATGGTGGGGATTTATTCTTCGATCCGAAGTATAAATACTCTGGCAGCCCGTCACTGGCCCTAGGATCTGTTCCACTTCTACTACTCATACCGATCGCAATCTCCCGAGTACGACGTGAACAGGAAGAGGATGAGTCAAACGGCAACGATAACGAGTAACCGCCCAGGACTGTGTCGGCCTGGTCGTGGAGCATAGATCTCCGTGGCGAAAAATTACCAGGAGGAATTTTGCAAAGTACATTTTGAACATAATTGTTGGGGTGGCCGGCTGGACCACCCCTCTCTTTTCTAGCGTACGAGCATATGGTATCGTGCTCTGGAAAAGGAACCTAAACTGAAAACCAACAGGGAGGCACCGTGAAAAGAGTCTGGACTGCAGCGCTGAAAGTCGGGCGCATCTTAGCTGGCTTGGTGGTCACCATTGCCGGCCTGGTGATGCTCATTGGCCCAGGTCCGGGCATTCTGGTGCTGCTCGCTGGCATTGGAATTCTGAGTATCGACTTCCCCGCTGCACAAAAGTTGCGCCACAAAATCCTGGCGCAACTACCCAAAAATCCACAGGGCAAGACCCCAATCTGGCTCATCATCACCTTTACCATCATCGGGCTGCTGAGTCTGATCCTGTCCATTATGTGGCTACGCTGATCACCGGCGAGTGAACCATTCACTCGCCTCTTTTCCTCAACTTTTGAATAATCAATTAGTGAGGAAAAGAAAAAAACGTAAATCACTTATTTGAAAGGATAAAAAATGCGAAACGTCGTAAACATTATTATCGTGGTGGTAATGGTTGCCCTTACCACTTGGTATGCCTGGGATCAGGGATACCTCTACCCCAGAATGAAGGTCGAACAGCATTCGATCACCGTGTGTGATGTATTGGTCGATCGCAGTACCGGCAAGGCATACGAGCCCCCGAGACCCTTTACCGTGAGCTGGGTCCCTATTGATTACCACTTTGAGCAGAGAAAGCCCGACACGCTTTTCGTCGATTCCCTGGTGTACGAAGAAACGTACTACGATTATCATACGTCAATCGAGACTGGGAACCTCATCGACCGAGGGACCTCAAGACCTTTCGTCATCGCCAAATTTTATACTCTTGGCGGATTTCCCTGGCCAGCGCTTGACGAGCAACCGCAAAGAACCATTTAGCAACTGTCGTGGCGAAAATGAAACAAACTTTGCTACGCTTTCGGTGACAGAGGGGACTAAAACCCAATTTGCACATTACAAGCTTTGGTAGACAGCTTCACCCGAAGTCTACCTCTTTCCTTAGCTCATGCTGTGGGCTGAGGAAAGAGAAAAAACGAATAAAATACATATCTGAAAGGACAGAAAAATGAAAATCTTCATGACCACCCTTGCAATCGTATTTGCATTCAGCCTGATTACCATGTTTTATATGGTATTTCCGGCTGAGAATGAAACGTTCAAGATTCAGCACTTTCCAGGCATGCAAACTGAACAATTGAGCTTAATCCGCGTGCTAGGTCTTCGCCACCAGATCGACCAAGTCTATCAGGCACCGAACGGCGACTACTTTCTACGCGCGCATGATCGTACGGAAAGTTACACATCGACGGTTTGGCAGTTTTTGGCCATGACCGTAGGACTGCTTGCATGTGGTCTGACGGCCAGGAAGTTCAAAATCAACAGTAAAGAACTTCAGCGGATAATTGGTTTTGCAATTTTCTACTGCAGCATCATCGGAGTAGCTCATTGGGCGTGTTTCATTGAAACAGCCTCGGACCTATTCTTCAATATGTTTCCAATGGAATTAAACATGCTCCTCATAATCATTGGGTTTGGCGCAGTAGCGCTGTTTGCTGGCAGAAGTATCTCACTTCTGGTGGATAGCAGTCCTCAAGACGATGCCCCGGAAGTCGGAAAGGAACTGTCACCGGCCATTGTGTAATGAATGGTCATAATGCTCATTTAGAATTTTCCAGAGGCAGACTAACCATCTGCCTCTCTTCCCCAGCATTCGAGTAAATTCGAGGATTGAGGAAGAGAAAAAAACACAAATCGGAGGTTAGACATGGACAGAGTAAAGTTCATTACGGTGAAATCCGGCAAAGTCGAATGTGACGGCAAACCAGTGCGCATTGGAGAAAAAATTACTATTCCGCATTTCATCTTTGAACTGCGCAATACTACAAAATCAGGCCTTCACGTTGTCGTTCTCAACGAAGCCTCTGGTGGCTTTCGCTCATCCTGCATTCTGCAGGACGGGAAGTACCAACTTTCCACCGCAGGGTGCATCCCGTACGTCCCGATCCCAAAAATGGATCGTTGGTAATTTCAGTAAGCTTTGGTAGACAGCTTCACCCGAAGTCTACCTCTTTCCTTAGCCCATACTGTGGGCTGAGGAAAGAGAAAAAACATCAATCAGGAGGAGCTAATGTTGAAATTTTTCAGCAACTTCGTCATGTACCTTTTCGCCGGAATTTTGGTAGTCGGCTGCCTACCGGCAACGCTGCCAGGTGCTGTGCTCGCACCGCTTTTTCATGCTTGCCGGGTGAGCAAGTAAGAAAGCAGAGCGCACTTCTGGAGGAAACCTAAGTGTTTCCTCCCCTTTTCCCAACCCATGAGCATTCCTGGTTTGAGAAAAAGAAAAAAATGAAAAAATGGAGGTTGGAAAATGGAAAAAAAAATAACCCGAGGGACTGCTCCATATGAAAGCGGTCGAGCGAGAATCAAAACCACAAAATTCCTCCAATTTGTACAGAATTGGTGGAAACCCGTTTGCCTTTGGCTGGTAATTGGAGTTGTGGTTGCGACACTTAGTCGAGTGTACTGCGCGCAAGCGTCTCGAATCAGCAGCGACTCAATGACCCCAACCTTGCAAACCGGTGACTTTATCATTGTTTACAAGCTGGGTACATTAGCAGTCGATGACATTGTGGTCTTCCACGTGCCGGAACGCAACACGGACTTTGTGAAACGCTGCGTCGCCCTTGCTGGGGACACGGTGGAAGTACGAAATAAAGACCTATTCGTCAATAACGTCTTTATCCCGCTGCCTCCGCAGGCAGTGCATGGGGACACCAAGACTTACCCCAAGCAAAATTCCCCTCGGGACTTCTTTGGTCCCTACGTCGTACCCAATGATCACTTTTTTGTGATGGGCGACAACCGTGACGATTCCTTCGACAGCCGATACTTGGGTGCAATTCCCAATGACCAAATTGTCGGCCTCGCAGTCTGCACGTACTGGAGCTGGAATAACGGGCTCCATGCAGAACGAATTTTCTGCGGCCTGTAGTATTAACGTCATTCAAAACCAATAACCCAAAATCGAAAGGAGATTGCGTGAGCAATCACATTACCAAAAACCAGGGTGGGTTCACCCTCATCGAACTCATGATCGTCGTTGTCATCATCGGCATCTTAGCAACCTTGATCATTCCAATAATTGTTCACACACCGCAGAGAGAAGCCAAAGCGTGCCTTATGCAAATATATAAGGCGCAAGAAGATTTCAAGACACAGCATGGTTACTACTACGGTTCTGATTTTGCAACCGTTTGCGCCGATAGTAGCATCCCCACACTTGCTCTGGAGCCCCGTTCAGGATCCGAGCCAACACAAGAAGTACAGATCCCAAACGACAGCCCGTACATGTTCTGCATTTCGTCGAAAGACAATGGCGAAACTTTTGTCGCGGGAGCGCAAGCAAACCTGGATGATGACCCGGCCATGGATGAAATCAGAATTGACGAAAGAGGAAAAATTTTCGTTATCCTGAATGATCTAGAATAGGTCAGTCTTCAAAAAGGTGCGCAGCACAAAAATTCGCTCTTCGAGGACGAGTGTCTGGTCCATCCCAGCACTCGCCTCTTTTTCAAAGCATAGAAGGTAACTCTATGTTTTGAAAAAGAACAAAAACACAAAAGGAGGCTACGATGGTAGCGAAATGCCTTGGCATGGCTTTGCTTATTCTTGGCATGACGCATGTTTGCCAAGCACAGCAATTTCATCCATTACAAAAGTTTGGCGTGAAAAGCTTTGCAGTACAGGATTCGATACAAGATGCATACGTCAGAGAGATGTATACACTCTTCCAAATTCTTGATGCGAAGTTTGTAAAGAAGGTTTTGGTAAAAATGCCAGACCTCCGGCACTTCCAAGAACGTGTTGACGCGTGGGCAGCAGACCACCCTGAGCGTTGGCAGGAAGTCCAGCAGACTCTTGCCGCCTGCAAAGGAGCAGCGCAGAGCAACTACTTTGGTACGTCCATTGATGCAGTTGAGCCTGACGTGCGTTGGGCACTATTTATCATCAATGGACTACCGAGCAATGTCCTCATCGTTCCTGGCACTTGTGCCAACGGTCATGACACCTGCTCAATCTGGACTTACATCTGGCGGTCAACAGCCACAATGCGCCAAGGGTTGGAGATTGCTTGTCAGTCAAAAGCTGGCGAACACTACCCAACCAGAATCATTCCAATGGATGAAGGATTTCCCACAGCGTATCCAATGTGGCCGTTTGTCCAAGTTTCCAGATTTCCGTCGCCAGATGGAAGTACGGAGGCGTGGTTCACGGTCTGGGTTCCGGGGAATCAGTTCACTGGTCTCACTCTGGAAGCTGGCACGCTCACCATGCGCGTTCAGCTCTTCGACAGTCTGCAAGCAAATGAAATATGTGCAGACAGTACAACCGCAAATCTCCAAATGTTGCGTGGCCTTCTTCAGGCAACGCAGCGCCAGGATCGCCACTTGATCCGAGCAATGGGGTGCTTGCGGCTGACGGACATTCCACCGGGCCACTACCACGCACGACTTACAGTGGCTGGGCATAGCCTCAATGTGGGTAACCTCTGGCTTGATATTCTCATTCCAGTCAAAAACCACCTGAGCGACGTGCTCATCCTGCAGTCAAGCAGCGCTATGGGTGGCAACGTACTGCCGGGCATTGTCCGAGACAGTACCAATCTGTACAACAACCCCGAAGCCTGGTTTACGCCTGGTACGATTTTACCACTCTACGCTGAGGTAAAGCTCCCTGACACAGGAACTTTTGAGGTAAGAGCAACGTTGCTACGCCTGCCAGACGTTTCCAATACCACACCAGGTTCAATCATCACTGGCCAACCCTACGTGGTTGCGGACAGCCTGAACCAGCCCTACCCAAGCGGGATGTGGCAACAGACAATGCCGGCGGTGATGGAGCAAGGAAAGGACGAACCCACCGGGGTGAAAGCCAAAACCTTACTGCGGGAAAAACGCACCGCCACACAAATGGATGTAACGCTACAGCTGAAAATCACGTTACCCAAAAAACTGCAAACCGGAAAGTATCTGCTTTCCATTGTCGTTCGTGGAACCGGCCGGCAGGTGTACTACTATATAACACGCCGACTAATCCGCATCACAAAACAGCAGTAAACGCGGGACAATTACACTCGCTTCGCTCTTTCAAAGATGACAGGTTGGAATATTTCTGACCTGTCTCTCCTTTCCAACGCAGAACAATCTTGTGCTGTGGAAAGGAGAATAAACACAAACAAAGTGAGGTAGAAAGTGATCGAGTTGATCGTCGTTTTTGTGGGTCTGCTGGTCTACGCATGCCTTCCTTCAGCACTGAAGGAAAAAATCGTGGTCAAAGTGGGAATACTCGTCCTGGTCGTAGGTTGGTTCGGCTATAGTCAAGTAGCCTCCGGACTTTCCTGGCCACAGCTTGGCATCCGTACGGATGACTGGTTTGCTGGGATCCGACCGGTAATCCTGCTAATGGTTGTCGGGGTTATTATTATGCTGCTCTTCGCAGCACTCCGCACCCCGAGAACACTTAAATGGAATAGCCACATGACCATAAGCGCTCTGCTCTACCCGCTCTTCGGGTTTGCGCAGCAGTTTCTCATTCTGGGCTACCTAAACATGAAGATGACTAGCTTAGGATGGTCGCCAATCCCCATCGCTATTGTGACAGCGATTGCATTTATGCTGCTACATGTCCCGAACCGCTGGCTCATGCCGGCGACGGTTGTTCTGGGATTCATCTTCTCCCTGCTCTACCAACATGAACCAAATCTCATTGCATTTGGGATTGCCCATGGCTGGCTAGGCCTGCTCTACTATTTCTGGGTAATGGATGAGGATCCAATCCAAAAAATTGTTGAACAGCTAAGGGGCCGTGGTAAAGGAGCGATCGCGAGGAAAATTGGCTACCCCGTGCTAGCTATTGGGTCTGCCGTAGTAACCTGGTTTGGTATTTATGCAATGCGAAGTTACTTACTCCCGTTTGAAAATGCTTCGTTTGCAGCGGCGGTGCTCTTTGTCATTCTCCTGGTCCATGAAATGGGACATTGGCTTGCAATGGCGCGGCACCGTATGTACTGTCTAATGGTCTTCACGCCACTCATCGGTGGTGTAATCTTCTCAAAGAAAATTGAAGCGCAAGTAGAAGAACTTCCTTGGTACGAGCAAATGCACATCTTCCTCGCCGGCGTGTACGGTCAGTTCGTTTTCGTTGGAATATCCTGCGCGCTTACTCTCCTCCAGCAATTCACGGTCAGCGAGTTTCAGATTATTCTGCTGCTCAATGGCTGGATCATACTCATCAACCTTATCCCGCTTGGGTTTTTGGATGGAGGACGATTTATTCGGAAACTTCTGCAGAGTACGCCACGCGTGGCTCGAAAAGAATTCGTTATCCGTCTCGGAATTTTTGTTTTTGGTTTTGGCGGGGTCGTGAATTTCATTTTCAAGACTGGATTTTTCTTCTTGCTGTTGGTATACTTTTGGTCGCTCATGCTTACGGAATTCAAACTCCGTAAGGAACGTGCGAGCGAATACGATTGGCGAGCATTAGACTACCAGCAACGGCGAAAAAGTTACCTCCTGTACATTGGTTGTTTAACTATCGCCTTCGTCCTTTTTGGTTTTAGTAAATCGTAGCTTTTTTGGGGCGAGCAGACCTTTCGTTTGCTCGCCTCCTTTCCTCAATTCGTTCATACTGAATGAGTTGAGGTTGAGGAAGAAACACAGAAACTTTAGGAGGATACATGAAAGTAGAGTCACCCAAATCCACAACGCTAGCAAGGAGTTGCCCGCCCATTTGGTTTATTCTCACGATGGCAACGATTCTTCTTTGCAGCCTGTTGTCGAACGGCTACAGCAAGCGAATAGAAACACCAGAAGTGTCTTTGCAGGCGAAGGCCGACAGTGTGTTTGCGGTAATCTTCGGCATGCAGGAAAAGTACACTCTGGCCGCTCGGGAGGTGAATACCCGGCTCAGATTCGAACCGACGATCGCCCGGCAGATCGATTCGCTGTTCATGTGCGACTTGCACAAAAAAGCGCAGGATAGTATCCGAGCTCTCGGCCTGGTCAACCCCGGCAGTGGCACAACGCCGGACACGCTCATCTGGTTGTACGGGAGGAATGAAAATTCCCCCGCAGACACGAACCTCGGCGGCTGGCTATATAACCCGAGGCACTTGTTTCTGAAGCCAAATTCTGCAACACCAACCAACGTCCTGGGAAGATGGGCTGGTAAAAAATAGAACTTTTGGAAAAGGCGAACACACGTTCGCCTCCTTTCCTCAACTCGTTCATACTGAATGGGTTGAGGTTGAGGAAGAGAACAAGAATACAAAGGAGAGAGAATGAATCTCGTGTTACTCCACAATGACAGACCAAAACATTCGTACACGCTGCCCAAAAATACCGGCCGATTTTTCCAAATTGGCTATGAATCGAACTGCAGCGTGCGCTTGCCTGCGAACAAGGGTGTGGAACAATACCACGCCCTCATCATTCGAACCGAAAAGGGTGGGTTCCGCATCTGCAGTCGTACCGCAAAAGCAACGACCATGGTGAACGGTCGATCAATAGTTGATCGCGACTTACGCGCCGGCGACAAGGTGCATATTGGCTCCTATGCCTTCTTGGTAACGGAATAATGGCATGAGACAATGAAAGGAGTGATTGGTGGAAATTCTTGTCTACCACAACAATAAACAGGTGGGTAAAAAAGCTCTCCCTGCACGTCGTGGAAAAACTTTTACCATCGGCCAGGGAGAAAATTGCGAACTTGTACTACCATCAAATGGGATTGACAAGTGTCATGCGATCGTCTACACCATGCAAGACGGTAGCTACCAGCTTGTTGACAATTTTTCGAAAAATGGGACATTCGTCAACGGTCAAAAAATCACGCAGCGTGAACTGAATTTCGGTGACTTATGCACAATAGGTAAGTTCACCATTGTTGCAGTGTGCGATCACATTGCAAACGAAATACCAAAAAATGAAGAACAACAAACCTCGAAAGGAGAAATAGTGAAACAAAACTCGTACGGCTGGCTGATCTTTCTGATCTGCCTTGGCTACGGCTTTTTTGGGGGCATGTCCATGTTTTGGCTGAAGGGATTCTTCTTGATCCTTGGAGCCATCATCATGATCGTGCTCTACTTCTGGCCGGAATGGTTCAAGTTGTGGCAGCTGATTTTCACAGCCGCAATGCACGGCGTTGGCATTGGCGTGATGACATCAATTGGTGCACACACAATTGCCCCTATTGTCGTGGGCGTACTGGTCGCCTGTATTTCTGGGCTGATGTACATCATCCCTTGGAGCAAAGGGCGCGAGAAGCAACAGCGAGATGCAGCGACAACAAACATCAAACGTTAACTACCTTCTTGGGGAGTCTTCAGACTCCCCAATCTCCCAGAGTATAAGCACGCTTGTGCGTTGAGAGATTGGAGTAAACAAAAACAGAAAGGACAATAAAAAAATGCGAATGAACATTGTTCGCAAACTCAGATCGCTAACAGCATATCTACTCAAAAGGATAATTGAGCTGAAACGGCTGGAACAAATCCACACGCGGAAGCATGGCACCCGGCCAACATGGGTTGTAATAAAACTTATTTGCGCTGAACTCAGCGCAGGTTTGCTTCTCAGCGTAACCCAAAAGTGTCTACCCTAACAGGCAGGTACGAGCCCCGATGTATAAGTCGGGGCTTTTTTTGCGCATAACTTTTTGCTTCCAGCTCCCCCCTTAATTTCCTCCCTCTATCATCCTGAACATAGCGCAGTAGAGTGAAGGATCTTGCTCTTCCTTGAGGATTATCCGCGAGATCCTTCCGCCTACGTTCAGAAACTTCGGCCTATGCCGACCGAAGTCGGCTTCGGCCGACGAAGGTCGGCGGACAGGTCGTATGACTCAGAATGACAGAGGGGGAGAAAAAAATACGGGTCAGGGAAGGGTATAGATGCTCGTTAGGGTAAACGGAATAGAAGAAGGTCATCTTGCATTCTTCCACCAAACCCCAGACCCCGAACCTAACAAGCATCCACACCTCATCCCATCCTCGGTCGAGCGCGGACCCCGCATCAGATGGTGCGTGACCCGCACTCGGAGTTACTCCCGTCCTCTCCCCATTTCCGCCATAGGCGGACCCCGCTCCGCGGGGCGTATTTCTCTTTCCTTTCGTAATTTCCCGCCTCTTTCTGCTTCAGATGCAAAGGAAGGCGGGATCCCACTCAACGCAGTGACGTAGTACTTTTTCGTAATTCGTAACTGTATTCGTAATCCTATTCGTAATTCGTATATTCGTATCTTTTTTCGTATTTCGTAACTTTTGTAACCCCTCTTCGTATTTGACGAAAAAGGTTGTTTATGCTAAAATATATTTAGAAAATAAACACTATGCTCAAAAGCCAACACGACCATATGCGTCGCGTTCCCTCCTCACGTAGCAATCAGCTAAGTCATTTTGTTGCATCTGTAAGTTTCATTCTAGGTATTACTGTCGTTGGACTCTTGGGTACGTGGGTGGCGCGCACAGCTCTCACAGAATCTCGCGGTGCCCATCTCCCAGGTCGTGTGGCCGGCGCAAGCATTGTACGCACCTGCCAAGACATAGCCAATGTACCGACCTCTTGCAATCACACACCCCCCAGCTTTTATCTCCAGCTTGGAAACAATCCCTTCCTTCTTATCGATCACTACCACCCATAGGGGAGAAGCTGGTATACTACTACTAAATTACTCGTCGTTCCTCACTCCCGTTCAAACATGCCTATGCACTTCCTTCTTCAAAAATCTTGGCACCCACACGCGCTTCTCATTTCCGTACTCACCGTCATGGCAGCAGGTTTTTTTGCTGCCTCGCTGATCCCCTCCAAAGCTGCGGGGAATAGCTTCTACGTCGCACCAAGCGGCAGCAATAGTAATAATGGCTCCATCAACGCGCCCTTTAAAACCTTTGAACCAGCGCTCCGTGCAGCAACCCCAGGCGACATTATCTATGCTCGCGGTGGGACGTACAACTACGATAACTCCATGAGTGCTGGCCAAGGGGTACAAAACTTCATCTCCATTCAAAATGTTACTGGCGAGTATACAGACATCGATAACGGCACGGTGGGCAACCCAATTGTCATCCGAAACTACCCTGGCGAGACGCCAATTCTCAACATGAATGATTCCCGTTTCAACTTAACCACCATGAACCATCCGGCGGTCATATTCCGGGAAAAGTCCTTCTGGACCCTCGATGGTTTTGAAATTATCAACGGCAACGTGAGTTTGAACGCCTACAGTGATGGCAATGCATCGCCGAACGGGAGCCTAACGCATGATATAACCATTCAAAACAGCAATATCCACCACCTAACCTTAGAAAGCTCAGAAAACCACGGGCTCATTCTCATCAACCGAGGTGACAATGGCGGTGCGTACAATATTTCCATTCTCAACAACGAGCTCCACGATTTCTACGAAGCCTCACATCCTGGCCAGTGGGAAAATACCGGTTTAGGCGGTATTCACCTGGGCGCACTCACGACCCTCTCCTGCCAGTCATACGTGGGTTTTGATTGCGGGCACACGGGTTCTATCACCTTCTCAGGCAACACTGTCTACCACGTGCCGCAAGCCTTCTTCTTCAAAAATCCTACCGAGGGACCGGTGATGATCAGCGATAATATCATTCACGATACGGAGAGCTTGGGCACGATGATTACCTCGAACGTAACGATGAACCACAATCTCGTCTACAACGTGGACCAAGGCTGGAATTTCGTGGGTCGGGACGGATTAACTGCACAACTTTACACCATTAGTGGCCAAAATGCTGTGGTGACGAACAACACTTTTGTGGGGCTGGATCAACTTTTCAATATTGTGAATGGTACGAACCACAATGTGCAGCGGAATGTATTCTTTGGCCTGCCAGACCGGGTTCCTGGAGCTGGGTATGACACCATGGCGTACATTACCAAATCTGGAACCTACCCTGACCCGGCAAATGTGAACCAGTCGATTTTACAAGACATTACCTCAAACAATAACTGCTTCATCACCCCCTTTGCAGACTTCCAAATGGTGCAGCGGCACGTGAGTGGTACGCAAGAGCACTACACGCATCAGGATGCCACGACCACCTTTGGGTACGATGCGAACTCAACCTTCATTACCCAAAGCAGTGCCACAGCAATTTTCACCAATCCTGGAGCAAACGACTATAGCCTGCTCTCAGCTATTGCCAGCCAGTGCCCAGCGAACGCCGGATACTACGCGGCTGGCGGCGGTGATGTTACCCCACCAACCGTCTCGGTAACTGCTCCAGCAAATGCGGCTACGGTAAGTGGATCCAGCGTCACCGTATCGGCAACAGCTGCGGATAATACCGGTGTTGCTGGTGTCCAATTCAAACTCGATGGCACGAATATTGGCTCAGAGGATACCAATGCTCCCTACTCCATAACCTGGGATTCAACGGCTGCTACAAACGCAGCGCACACGTTAACTGCAGTAGCCCGGGACGCAGCCGGGAACTCGACCATCTCAGCCGGCATCTCTATTACCGTCAATAATGGCGCAGGTGATACTACAGATCCAACGGTCAATCTTACTGCACCAGCAAATGGCGCAACAGTCTCCGGCACGGTAAGTGTCACCGCCAACGCATCAGATACTATTGGCGTGATTGGTGTGCAATTCCGGCTAGATGGCGCAGACCTTGGAGCCGAAGATACAACTTCCGCCTACTCCACGTCATGGAATACCACCAGCGCAAGCAATGGGAGCCACACGCTCACGGCAATTGCCCGGGATGCTGCAGGGAACACGGCGACCGCCTCTAGCATTACCGTTACCGTGAGCAACACCGGACAATTTAGTATTAACGATCGGGTGCAAGTCACGGCCTTACTCAACACGCGGGATGCCCCAGAAGGAAATGTGATTGGGAACCATCAGCCGGGTGCCTTAGCTACAGTTACTGGCGGACCAGTAATCCAAGGCGGCTACACCTGGTGGCAGCTGGACTACGATATTGCCCCAGATGGCTGGTCAGCAGACATCTACCTCGCTGCCTACCAACCGGCGTCGGATACAACTCCGCCAGTTATTTCAAGTATCACCACCAGCGCCATTACCCTAACCAGTGGCAGCATTCTCTGGAATACCGATGAAGTCGCCGACACGTTGGTCCAGTACGGGACGACGCTCAGCTACGGTAGCCAATCGACGCTCAATGCCACGCTCACAACCACCCACCTTCAGACCCTCACTGGTTTGCTGCCTGGCACCACCTACCACTACCGGGTGATTTCCAAAGACGCCTCGAATAACAGCACGACATCGGGTGATAACACCTTCACTACTCTGGCGGATACCACGCCCCCTGGCCAGGTAACCGACCTCACCGCGCCCTAATTGACGTATGCGGCATTCCCGTTCCATACTTCGGCTTTGGAAAAGTGTCTCCGGCTTCCTCCTAGTAAGCCTAGGTATTGCTACTTGGACACCTGCGCACATTGCCGAAGGGCAAGTCGTACAGGGTATTGCCCAGCAGTACCCCTGTGATGCTGGTTTGCAAAATGATCCTGCAGTTATTTTTACAGAAAATTTTGAGGAAAATTCCATTGGCACCATGGCGGCTCGGTGGAATGACAACGACAACACCGGGGGTATGTCCTTTTCCAGTGACGTTCCTGCAACCAGTGGGGGCTCCCAGTCTTTGCGCATGACTGCCGTGGGTGGTAGCACCACCGGTGGGTACCTCTACAAAAACTTTGCCCCGGCTGGCTATGACACGCTGTACGTTCGGTACTACGTGAAATTCCCGTCAAACTTTCCCGGGCTCCATCACCTGGTGACTTTGGGCGGCCGCAATCCCGCTTCCAACTTTCCCATTGGAAGTGCAGGGACCCAGCCAACGGGGTCAGACCGCTTCAGCTCGTCGGTGGAACCAAGTGGCAATCCATTTGTCTGGGATTTCTACACCTACTGGATGCACATGCGAAGCTGGAATGGCTCCCAGTACTTTGGCAATGGCTTCAATCCCTCCCCGACAGCGCCGCTCACTACAAACGACTGGTTTCCCGTTGAGTTCATGATCAAACTCAATTCCCCGGTATCCTCCTTCAACGGTGAGCAAGCCATGTGGCTGAACGGCCTTCTGAAACAACATCTCACCCAGGGCTCTCCTTTGGGCAACTGGTCCAGCGATGAATTTTTCCCAAATCCTTCAGGTAGTCCGTTTGAAGGGTTTCAGTGGCGCAACACCACTGCGCTGAATATCAACTACCTCTGGTTCCAGTACTATCACGAAACTGGTGCGAATGGTGCGACTGATAGCTTGTCGTTCGACGACGTCGTGGTCGCCACAGAGTATATTGGTCCTATGGTTGCCTGCGGTGCCCAGGGCGGTGACACCACTCCCCCATCCGTTTCCCTCACCGCTCCGGCAGCAAGTGCCACCGTATCTGGCGCGGCAGTCACCGTGTCCGCGACCGCCACGGATAACGTTGGGGTATCGGGCGTCCAGTTTCGCCTCGATGGAACTGACCTCGGGACTGAAGATACTTCCGCTCCCTACTCCCTCAGCTGGGATACGACGGGTGTAAGCAATGGCAGCCACACGCTGACCGCAGTTGCCCGTGATGCAGCAGGCAATACCACCACCGCCACGAATGTTGCGGTAACCGTGAGTAACACTGGCCAATTTACCATCAACGACCGGGTCCGCGTCACTGCGCTCTTAAATGTCCGCGCCACCCCCGGCGGTACCCTCCTGGGCAATCACGATACGGACGCCTTGGCTACCGTGGTCGGCGGTCCAATACAGCAGGGCGGATCGACGTGGTGGGATCTTGATTATGATGTTGCACCCGATGGCTGGTCAGCAGATATTTACCTGGAGCTCTACCAGTCTCCTTCTGATACTACCAATCCTACGGTTTCCATTACTGCCCCTGCAAATGGCGCCACCGTATCAGGGACTTTAAACGTAACCGCAAGTGCATCAGACAACGTGGGGGTTACCGGAGTCCAGTTTATGCTTGACGGCGCGAACCTGGGGTCAGAAGACACTGGAACGCCGTACAGTGTTTCGTGGAATACAACCGGCGCATCGAATGGTTCGCATACTTTAACCGCGGTAGCACGGGATGCTGCAAACAATACTGCAACAGCCACAACTATCAATGTAACAATTAGCAATCCAGTTACAGACACAACTACACCTGGACAGGTAACCAATTTGCTCGCCAGCTAACATCACTCCTATGTTTCGCCCACTAAATAAGCTACTCTCTAGACATATGCAAGATACTGAAACACTCACCAAGCAAAAAACCTACATTCGACCGGTTATTGCTATTGCAGCAGTTATTACTTTCTCAGCGCTTGCAGGATTTATTGTTCTTGGCCAAGTGCAGAATTTCACTGGAAATCAAACCAGTGGCGATGGGACAACAGTCCAAGCCGCGGCCAGCGACCCCACCACCATGGTCGACCTCACCTGGACCGCCCCGGGCGATGACGGAACCACAGGCCAAGCGACATCCTATGACATTCGTTATGCGACATCCACTATCACCGCCGGCAACTGGGGGGTAGCAACCAGTATCAGCAACCCGCCTGCCCCACAAACAGCGGGTACAGCCCAGTCCATGACCGTCAGCGGCTTACAGCCGAATACCTTGTACTACTTTGCATTGAAGACAACTGACGAAGCAGGAAACCAATCAATTCTGTCAAATATCGCAAGCAAGCAAACCACAGCCGTCTCTGTCCCCCCGTGCGTGGAAAACTGGAGCTGCTCGGCCTGGAGCACCTGTTCCGCTGGTTCCCAAAGCCGTACCTGCACAGATGCGGCCAGTTGCCCAAACCCCAGCAGCCAGCCGCCCCTGACCCAGTCTTGCACCGTCCCAACGACCAATACGAACTCCTCGGTGAACACGAACACCTCCACGGGTGGTGGTGGCACGACGAGTGATGACGTTGCCCCCAACACCGTGCTCACTGCAGTACCTGCGGCCAGCGGGTTGATCACTCCTCTTTTCCGCTTCACCTGGAGTGGGATTGATGACGTCACAGCTGCCAGCCAGCTGAGCTTTGCCTACAAGCTGGATTCTGGCAACTGGTCTGCCTGGACCACAAAGCAAGAAGTGACGCTCAGCAAACTCCACAATGGGACGCATACCTTCAGCGTCCGCAGCCGAGATGCCGTAGGGAATATTGACGCCAGTCCAGCGACGACGACGTTCACCGTGAAACTACGAACATTTACTGCTGTTGGCGTGGAAGCTGGTGCAGCCGCACGTATTCGGGTCATGGAAGGGAAAACTGTGAAAAAGGACTTCTTCCCATACGAAAAGACTTTTCAGGGTGGGGTGAGCGTTTCGGTGGCTGACTTAGGAGGTGACGGCTATAGCGAACTTGTGGTTGGCTCTGGTTCCGGACGAGTGAGTGAAGTCCGGCTTTTCCGAACAGATGGTTCTCGCATTAATACTTTCCTCCCCTTTGGAAACGCATACCGTGACGGCATTAACGTCGCCACAGCGGATGTGGATGGGAATGGGACGCAGGAAATTATTGTGTCGCAAAAAACCCGCCGGGGCATTGTCCGCATCTTCGGCTACCGAAATGGCAAGTACACGCAAGTGGCACGGGAGTTTGATACAAAATTCCCCGGCGTTTCG
Organism: Patescibacteria group bacterium; assembly: GCA_041665345.1. NCBI lineage: Bacteria > Patescibacteria group bacterium. Next base: position 88,611 of record JBAYJA010000002.1, on the reverse strand, counting down.
GTGGCGGGTGGAGATGTAACGAATGATGGCAAGGAAGATGTAGTGGTCATGCCGGCGACAACCGCCGCTCCAGCCCTTGCGGTGTTTAGTCTCAGTGGAAATAGCATGGTTCGTTCTGCCTTGCTCACCACTCCATACAATCCCCGCTTACGTGCTAGTTACGACATAGCCCTGGGTGATGTGAACAACGACGGTATCACAGAAATTGTCACCGTTCCCCGTGCAAGCGCCTCTGCGGAAGTTCGCTACTTCGTGTACCGGAGCGGTCGGCTGGTTGGTTTACCAGGCACCTTCACCGCACATGGGGCAGCTCTCCGGGTTGGCGCCCGTATTTCTACGGTTGATATTAACGCGGACGGAAAGGACGATGTGGGGCTTAGCCTGGGGTCCCGCTCACAACCCACCATCAACTACTACACGTTGACCAATGGGAAAGCTATTCGCCTTCCCGCAAACTCGTTGCATATGTTTTCCACCCGGGATCGGATTATCATTAATCACGCAAGCGGGGTCTAGAAGCAGCACAAGCGAGTACACTCCCCTTGGCACCAGCCAGGGGGATTTTCGTTCACCTTGACGTGCCTAAATATATCTCCTAGAATCAAGGGAAATTGCTTTTTTGAAAATGAAAGGATATGTATGAGCAAGCTTTCAACAGCTTCGGCATTGGACAAAATCTATGCAGCGTACGTTGACGAACTTACTGCATTCCCCGACATTCTGAAGGCTCCACCTTTCCAGATGGAAATTGCCCCCATGAATCCTGAAAGCTTATTCTCCTACCCAGCTGCGTACGAAAGTCTCCGCGAACTATCCAAACAGGCTGGATATGCATACGCCGTACCAAAACGAGGGCAGCTGACAACTTTTGGCAAGGAACTAGCAAATCTTCTACTTACCAACATGCAGGAAAATAACATTGAGCAAGAAGAAATTTGCCAATTCATTGCTGACGATTGCTTTGCGGGATTTGTGGTTCTGTACTTACTAGGTGAAGCGAGGGTCCAAGCAAAAGACTTCCCAACAACTGCAGCCACGCTCATTGATGAAGCTTTCCAACTCAGCACTTTTGTGGCTACCATCGAACGATTAGGCCGAGCGTATCACGTTTACCGTGTGCAGATGGGAGATGCTGTCGTTGAAGAGTCAACAGAACCCCTGACCACAATTCCCTGTCCCAATGCACGAGATTTGAAAAGCCACCTCAGCCAGCCACTCTCTGCGCTATTTAAAACAATAAAAGTCAACCAACCCCCCAAGTAACTACTTGGGGGTCTTTTCTTGCGTACTTAGCTGCTGTTGGGGTGGAACCACAGCCGCCACTGTGTTCTTCTTCCGAAAGAACTGACTAACGATCATTGACCCCCGGAAGAGCAGGATGCCAACTGCGAATATTGAGAGTACGAGTCTGGGAGGGGGTAACCGGCCGGCTGGGTTTTCGGCCCAGGCTGTCCACACATCCCATTCCACAACGACTGCGCGAACCACCAACATAGCATACGCAAGGTACCCAAGCCGCAGCAACTTCCGCCAACGCGGTGGTCCCAGCCACTGCATTGCTCTAGTACGGGAAATGAGCGCCATGAATGTGAGAATGAGCATCGCGCCCAAACCCAGTAGCACATCTGCGGTTAAGAGATTGTGAAACAAACCAAAGAAGTACTTATCTGGGTCGACGAAGAAAAGGGAGAGTGTGTATGCCAAGGCAAACCAAAAACCCACCAAGCCCAGGTACTTTCGGTAGGCGACTTTGGTGTCGAGAAAATTGAAGTAGTACGCAAAACCACTGAGGGCAAAGGAAAAGCCAATGAGCAATCCCCCGGTAGCCGCCAGAGCTTTACTCAGGCTCATTGCAGAAAAAGTATGATCTGCACCGTACACGTACAGTAGCGCAATGGCGTACAAGCAGAAGCCAAGCAACCAGGCAGTTCGCCAGAATTTCCGGGTGAGAAGATTGGTGTACATTGCGTGTTCCATACCCAGGTAGTATACCAGGTGGGATGGTGAGATGAGGAAGAAGGTTTAGAGGCCTGTTTGGAAAAAAGGTTTGGATAAAAAAAGCGGCCACAGGTGGTGTCCGTGAGAGGGGGGCAGAAAACTCACAGACAAACTACACCTGGGCCGCAAATATTGAACAGAAATGACTTTTTTTATCTTGGACTTACACCTTAGCACATTAAAAAACCTTGTCAAGGGTTGAGAGGCGGGGGTGTGGGATAGGTAGTAGGGAGGGAACGGAATACGCTATCGCTGCCAGTATCGGCAGAAGGTAGAGGTTTCGGGATTCGGATTTATTTCCCCTCCTTTTCCTACCCTCACTGACTAGCGGGGCAAGGAGGGACTAGGGGTGGTTCTTATTTTTCCCTTCCATCTCCATCTTCGCCTTCAATCCATCCAGCGTCCATACCCAAAGCTTTCTCCCTCTCTGTCATTCTGAGTCTTACGACCTGTCCGCCGACCTTCGTCGGCCGAAGCCGACTTCGGTCGGCATAGGCCGAAGTTTCTGAACGTAGGCGGGAGAATCTCCGAAGTAGGTACATAGCCTGGGGATCCTCCCGCCTGCATCGCCTCTGCGATTTCGGCGGGCAGGTCATCTGATTCAAGATGACAGAAAAAAGACCTCTACAGCTTTACAGCTTCCCCTTGACTTTCTCCCCAAAAGGCCTATACTTTGAGGCTACCAAAAACCGCCCTTTGCCAACACCAATACAGCGCACCAGTCCCTGGTGCAACCTCTTTTCCGTAACCGTCAAACACATATGTTGACGATTCCAACGGGCTTAGAGGCGGCGCTCTCGGGCGCGTTCCTGCTCCTCCTCAATTTATGGAGGCCCAGGCGACGTGGTCGGTTTCGCCGCGGCGATCCTCTGGCGGTCATTGGGCTCCTCATCGAGCTAGTGATCATGGCTGGGGGCGTCACCCTCGTGCTGTATGGTGTTGGTGGTATGGAAAACATCCACTAGCTCATTCGCACTCTCGCGCTCCGGCACGAGGGTTTTCTTATCTTTGCATTATTTGATAATGCAAAGATAACTCTGAGCGACCCCGAGCTTGCCGAGGGGGAGTCGAAGGGTAAAGAGGTAATTACTTTTTACGCCGCGGCTCGATGCTCAGGAATTGATTGCACCGCGCTTTGCCATTGGGCATCCAGTTCTTCTGGAGTAAACATGTCTTGCAGCAAATGCCGGAATATTTTTTCCTTTGTGGCTGTATCCCAAAAACTATCCGGCCCACCAGGCGGCGAACCAGCTTCTTGCCATGCATTGTATGCAGACCGAAAATCATCTGGGGAAATTTGGACCAGCACAATATCATCCAAGTGCTCCCGCTGCAGCGCCCAGGGCTTTACCCGTTCCAGCGCAGCTCGTTTCTTTTCGGCGGTTTCGTTTCGCTCATCAGTAGTGAACTGAATGCCTTCATCATCTTTCCCTTTCGTCGCAACCCGCACCCCGCGCCATTTTCGCTTCCGGTGTACCAAGAAATCAATTTTCTCTTCCACGTCTTGGTGCAAGTCTGCTCGTGCAATGGTGAATTCCAGGTCTGGCACGTCATAGCTGAGTTTTTCCAGAAACGTTCGCACCATTTTTTCAGCAATGACTCCAATGCGGCGATCATGCCCGCCTTCTCGGTCTTTCGCAATATCCTTGTAGCCTTCCTGGGCATACGCATTCACCCGTCCGCTATCTTGGCTGACGAGCAGAATCTGTTCATCAAGGGCGTCCTGTACCTGCTTGCGCGCTTTTTCCAATGCAAAACGCTTCTGCACCTGCCTGGGCATACTTTTCCTGTCCAAAGTATAGTCCACTCCCCACTCCTGGTCAGCCACCAAATCACCCAAAGTGACTGGGAAAGTACGCTCACCTTGCTGCGCCACAAAGTCTCCATTCTTCGTCTCCCGCACATTCCAGGCTTGTGGATTATCCTCCAACGAAGACTCAGGTGTATAACTTTGGTCATCAATTCCTCGCAGATCCGCATGGAGCTCCGCAAGTATTTCCTGCTTCTGCCGCTGCAGCTTCATCACCAGAGCCTGCGTCCCCAGGGAAGTTTGCTCATTTTCTGCAATGTCCTTTTCCAAATTCAGCAAGTCTTCGGCCAAGAGTTCCTGGTCAAATTTCCGGCTTATCCGGCGTTCCGTCTTGGCAACGGCATTGTACTCTTTCAAATCCTGTTCAAAATGTGGTCGCATATAGGATAAGCCTAGCACTAAGGGTAAAGCTGTCTAGATTGTAAAATTTGACTTAGCTAACCTCACGCTCTACAGTATGTACATGTCCCCCAAATGGGAATAAAGCCCAGATGGTGGTGCTTATTGCAGGCGGTGTGTATCTACAGGTATGCGCCGCTTTTCTTTATGCTATACTCAAATTGCAATCGTTATAAAATACACCTTACGACGTGGAGGAGTAATGCGCAAAAAACTCAGCACGGTGATACTGATGGCAGCCGCCATTGTCGCCGCTTTCGCAAGCATGGCTTACGCCTTGAGAATCGATCTCTAAGGCAGCTAGCTTTGTCAGTATAAGGTCTAGGAACTTCCTAGACCTTCTTTTTTTTGGTGACCCAAAACTTCATGCCTAGGTCAAGGGACCCAGGCTACCCACTTGGTTCAAAATTTTTCCAGGACCCCCATGAATGTGGCGCGGAAACCCGTCTGCGGGGTGAGCACGCGTTCATGGGGTTAAGCGAGGCTTCGCGCGACGGGCGGAGCGGATTCGGTAGCAACCGGAGACGCGTAGCTCTGAGCGCGAAACGAGCTGGTAGCGCCAAGGGGAATCGAACCCCTGTTACCAGGATGAGAACCTGGCGTCCTAGCCGCTAGACGATGGCGCCCTAAGTATAGGTCTGACTATTTTGCCCAGCGGATGTACTGTTTCACCGCTTCCGCCGCTTCGGCGGATCCGCCTCCCTCCGGGTCGGAGACTGGTGGAAGACGATGGCGCCGCAGTACTTGAGAGACTACCCAAAGTGAAGCGGAAACGCAAGTCTTATCCTAGCTTCGCCGCGAGTTCCACAAGGCGGCAAGAGTAGCCCCACTCGTTGTCGTACCAGGCCATCACGCGGACTAAGTTGCCGTTCACTTGAGTTGAGAGTCCATCAACAATCGCTGAGTGGGAATTGCCCACAATGTCCGATGACACCAGGGGCTCTTCACTGTACTCCAGAATGCCTTTGAGCTTGCCATTGGCAGCCTTTTTCAGGGCCGCATTAACGGCGGCAGCATCTTTGGGTACGCGCTTGGCCACGAACACAAAGTCAGTAATGGAACCGCAAGGGGTGGGCACGCGGAGGCTGATCCCCTGCATCCGATCTTTCAGGCTGGGCATTGCCTTTGCAGCGGCTTTGGTGGCACCGGTGGTGGTGGGAATGATATTCTGCGCTGCAGCCCTTGCCCGGCGCAAATCTTTGTGCGGCAAATCCAGGATGCGCTGGTCATTGGTGTACGAGTGAATGGTGTTCATCATCCCCCGATCAATCCCAAACGCTTGTTCCATCACCCAGGCCACAGGCGAAAGTGAGTTTGTGGTGCAGGACGCGTTACTGAGAATCGTGGGCTTCTTCTTCAGTACTTCTTCGTTCACCCCCAAAACGACCGTCGCATCGACATCGTCCGCCGGCGCCGAAATGATGACTTTCTTTGCCCCTGCTTTCAGGTGCATGGCAGCCTGCTCACGTTTGGTAAACCGGCCGGTACACTCCAGCACCACATCCACTTTCAAGCGCTTCCAGGGGAGCTTGGTGGGATCCTTCTCCGCCAGGACTTCCATTTTGTGCTTCCCAACCATGATGGTATTCCCTTGGACTTTCACTGGCGCGTCAAACTTGCCATGCACGGTGTCGCGCTGCAGCAAATGTGCATTCGTGGCAGCATCGGTAAGGTCATTTATAGCCACAAACTGCAGCTTGGGGTTTTTCCACCCCGCACGAACGGCGATACGACCAATGCGACCGAAACCGTTGATGGCAATGCGTACTGGCATAGTGAAGTGTTTAGAAGGAGGAGAAAAGGTGAAAAAAATTAACCGTTTGCTTTACCGGTGCTGCCTAAGGCGCGGAGCTTGGTACTGACCAACGCCTCCAAGGCGGCCATGGCTGGCCCAAAAATCAGCCGCGGGTCATACGCCTCATCATCCTTGGTCAGCGTTGCGCGGAGTGCATTGGCAAAAGCGAGTTTGAGTTCTGTGTTCATGTTCACAATCCGCACGCCATGGTCAGCCGCGCGGGTCAATTCCGCCTTCCCAAGCCCAGACGCACCGTGGAGCACCAAAGGAGTGTCGGGCAGCATGTCGTGGATGGCTTCCAACCGGGCTTGATCCAGCTCCTGGGTAGCGCCTTTCCGCATTTTCACTACCCCATGCATGTTCCCCACGGCTACGGCCAGGGTATCAACCCCGGTTTGGGCAACAAACGCTTTCGCTTCGTCCGGCTTGGTCATAAAAGGTTCACGCTGCGCCAGGGTCATTGCTTCTTCCAAACCTTTCACCACCCCCAACTCCCCTTGCGCCCAAGCTTCTTTGCGGTGTGCGTAGTCAACTGCCTGCTTGGTGAGAATCACATTTTCCTGGAACGGCACGTCAGACGCGTCAATCATGATGGAAGAAAAACCTGCGCTGATACACGCTGCCACGGAACGGAACGACTTGCCATGGTCTAAGTGTAAGGCAACCGGAATGGTGCCGGCTTCATCACGCGCAATGTGCTCCACAATGCTGGTAATCGCCCGGAGCCCGGCGTAGGCAATGGTCTTTTCTGACACCTGCAAAATGAGGGGGGACTTCTCCTTCACCGCTGCCCGAACAACACCCAGGGTTGTCTCCAAATTTTCCACGTTGAAGGCGCCAATGGCGTAGTTCCTGGCAATAGCATCATGCACAATTTCTTTCACGTGAGTAAGCATACTATTTCGTTGTCAGCTGGGTAATAATTTCGTACAAGGCTTTTGGGTCAAGGCTTGCACTCCCGACCAGGACGCCAACGAGGTGCTTCCCATCCACAAAGGATTTTGCATTGTCGGGTTTCACGCTGCCGCCATAAATAATTGGCACTGTATCGGCAGTGTCAGGCATTTCCTCTCGTAGGGTTTGGTGGATCAGCCGTGCCATTGCCCACGCTTGTTCCGGTTCGATTGGATGTCCGGTACCCACAGACCAAACAGGCTCGTACGCAATAGTAAACTTCTTTTGCGGGAACGCACTGAGGAGATCCACACCTTTGCGTACCTGCTCGCTCACCGTTACCTCATGAATCTGCTGCTGCCGCTGCGCAAATGTCTCCCCGACACACAGAATTGGTTCAATGCCATTCGCCACGGCCTGCTGCACCTTCCGGCTCACATCCTGGTCCGTTTCCCCAAAGTGTGCCCGCCGTTCTGAATGGCCACACAGCACGTAGGCACAGCCCAACGCGCGGAGCATTTCCATGGACACCTCACCGGTAAACTGCCCTCGCGCTTCCCAGTATGCGTTCTGCGCCCCCCAGCGCACGGGGGAACCGGCGCAGACCTGGGCCACCGTGCCAATCACCGGCGCGGCCGGGCAGAGCACCACGTTCGCGGCCTGGAGCGGCGCTGGATCCTGGGCTAAAAAATCCTGCACAAAAGCCTCCGCTTGCGGCGGTGTAACGTGCATTTTCCAATTGGCAACGACAAGCGGTCGCATGCAGCAATTGTAGCTCGGCTGCACGGTACTGGCAATGCAGCTTCTGGTTGCTACGTCGCGCTAAAACCCCACTGCAGCAAGGCGTCAGCGTCTGCAAAACGGGCAGCGGAATTTGGTTCACCCAGCAAGACCAAGACGAGTTTTCTGTCGTCTTTCTTGGCTTCAACCGCAAAGGTGTACCCAGCCTCAGGCAAGTACCCAGTTTTCGCCCCCACCACCGTGTACGTCCGGGTCGTCCGAACCAGCTCATCAGTGCTGCGGGCAGTGAAGGTCCGGCCCCCGGCGGTAGTGATGCGCGTCTGCGCTTGGGTGAAGAATGGCTTGAGCACTGGGTTCTGGAAGGCTTGGTGCGCCAGCAGAGCAATGTCCTTGGCCGAGGCAACGTTCGCCCGGTCTAAGCCCGTGGGGTCAGCCACGGTCAAGGTTGTAGTATGCGCGTCAGCCGCAGACTGCGCCATCTCTTGCGTAAAGTCAGCCACCGACCCCGTGCTTCGAACCAGCGCCAGCAGGGCATTATTCGCCGAAGCAATGATAGCGCTGGCAAGGAGATCTTTTGCCCGCACGCGCTCCCCTGGCTGGAGACTCACTTTACTTGCAACATCGCCGGGTTCACCGGCTTCGGCCACGGCTTGATCAATGTCACTGGGAATGGTGACGTAGGCATCAAGTTTTGGGTTGGTGTTGAGCCAGGTCACCGCACTCACCAACTTTGTGAGGCTGGCAATTGGCCGAGGTTGGAGTGCATTTTTCTCCCACAGCACGGTTGCAGAATCAACATCCAGTAAAATCCCGGAAACCGGGGTAACCACTGGCACAGGTGTCGTGGGCAAGGGGACGACTGGAAGCGAACGCGTGTACGTTGCCCCTGCAACTTTTCCCAGATGTGCTGCCAGCCGCGCATCAGGCAGGTAGACAAAAACGTAGGCCATGGCAATGACTGCCACAATGACCCCACTGACCAGCAAGAAGCCAAGGACGGCAAAGGCATTCCCAGGAAGCAAGCGACGACGCACGCTCCCAGCCGGATTGACTGGTGAGATGGGCACTGGATGCATCATAGGTTTACGCGGCTGGGACGGTTTCCGCTTGGGCGTTGCTGTCCGCTGCGGCGACCGCGCCCGTCCGCTCAAGGAATTCGTTGAGGGTGGCATGGGAATGGAGTTTTTCGTAGTCAGGAAGCTCTTCTACCGTAGCAAGCCCCAGGAAGCGAACAAAGTCATGGGTAACGGAGTAGACCGTGGTGGCTTGCGTTTTATCGTAACTCGCTTCCACCAAACCACGGATCAACAGGTTGCGGAGAATGAGCGTGCAATTCACCCCGCGAATTTGCTCCAGCTCAGTTTTGGTCACAGGCCCGCGGTACGCCACAATGGTCAGTGCTTCCAGGCTGGGCTTGGTAAGCTCGCCGGACACTTCATCTTTCACAAAGGTTTGCGCCAAGGCCCGATGGTCTGGGTGACTGACGAGCTGGAAGCTGTCCCCCGCCTGCTGGATGAGCAGACCGGTCTGCTTCTGTTCGTAGTCATGCATGAGCTCCGTCGCCGCTGCTTGCACGTCAGCTTTGGGTGCATCAACCAACTCAACAAGTTTTTTTACCGTGAGTGGTTTGCCAGCCAGGAAGAGGAGGGTTTCAATCTTATGCTTCAGCATTGGTGGGTGGGTCTAGGCGTTGAATGGCAATGTCATCGAAGAGTGCAGTCTGCTTCACCATGATCCCCCGCTGCTTCACCAGCTCCAAGAGGGCGAGGAAGGAAACGATCACGTCGGTTTTGGAGCCTGCTTGCTGCACAATCTGCTTGAAGGATACCAAAGCTTGGTCCAGAATCAAAACCCGGATATGCTCAATCTTCTCGGCAATGGACACTGTGCGCTCAATCACCGCCTTGGGCAGGCTGATGATTGGCTCCAATTCTTGCAGAACCGTGAGGAAAGTGACGTGCAATGCTGCACTCGTCAACGATGGCGGGGGTGAAAATTTCTGCTCAATCATCACCGCTGGTTTGCCCCGACCAAAGGTGAACCGCCGCTTGTGAATAATTTTGGCTACAGCCCGGGAGGCATCCAAGTACGCCTTGTACATCTTCAGCTGCCGTTCCAAATCTGTCGCCTCAGTTTCGTCCCCCACCTGCAGCTGCGGCAGCAGCACTCTGGACTTGATGAGTAAGAGCTTTGCCGCCACCACTAAAAAATCAGCGAGTTCTTCTGGCCCCACATTCGTTGCGCCTTCCAGGGTACGCAAGTACTGTTCCGTTACCTGCGCTAAAGCTACTTGGGTAATGTCCAGCTCCTCGGTCTCAATGAGTTGGAGGAGGAGGTCAAGTGGGCCTTCAAATTTTTCCACAGTAATGTTGCGCATGGTTTAACGAAGGAAGAACCACAAATTGAGAATGACGAGCGCGCTCCAGTTCCCAATGTTCACCCAGCGTCGCTGCCACCAATTCCAACCTTCAATATGCCAGTCTGACACGGGGTAGAGCAAGCGCGTTGCCCACAAGCCGCGGTGCGTAAAGACGTCCATGGCCAAGTGCAAGTAGTACGGAATGACCAGTGGGAGCCACACCGGAGCGACCACCCAAAGCACGAGCGATACAAGACTAATGGGGAGCAAGCTGTGCGTGAAGCGATACAGGATGATGTAAAAGTTCCCGGGGTGTTCAGCGAAGGACTGATCAATGATATCAGTAAAGTAGCGCTTCCCATACCGCACCACGCCGTAGAGCGCAGGGATCAAATCTGGCAAAATGCCAGTGAGCGCTGCCCAACCCACAAATTTCCGATTCCGAAGGATGGTCGCTCCCCAGGCGGCATGAGAAATTGCGTCCATGACTACCGCTTCTTCCGCTTGGCTAGTTTTGGCTTTCGCGTACCTTTGCGATGTGGTTTCTTCGGTGCCTTCTTCACGATCTGAAGTTTGATGGGAAACTTCTTTCCAATATCAGCCACGGTTGGCTCAACAGCTTTCAAATAGTCCTTTAACTTCATCCGGATACTATCTGTGAAACTGCCGGCGGAGAACAGCGCGTCCTTCACTTTCAAAAATGACTTGTCGGTAATGACATCCAACTTGTGAATGGCCCCAAACGGAACCATGGCCCCGGGTTTGGTCTTGAACTTGGCTTGCATGTCCTTTTCCTTGGCAATGCTCACGTCCTTCACTTTCAACACTTTTTTCAATTTCCCAAAATCCAGACGGTAGTGTGCGGGCATGACCACCAGAATGTACCGCTTGTCAGCTTTGACCAGCAGCGTCTTGGCAATCTGCTCCAACTTGAGCTTCATGGTCTGGGCTAAGTCGTACACGGTGAAAACGGTCTTGTGCGGCACCACGTCGTACTGCACTTTCTTGGCGCCCAGGAACTTGCTGATTTTTGCGGGGATGGACATAGGGTTTACTTTCGGCGAAAGGGAAATTGTTGTTGCTGGCCAAGTAGCCGTTTGGCAGTCTTTTTGCCGGCGGGGGTCAACCGCACGGCTTCCAAGAACCACCTCTGGGGTGTGCGACGACCCAGCCCCACCAGGTACCCATTGTCGATCAGCCGTTCAATAGACTTGGTTATGGCGTTCTCTCGATCATGCGCTGAGGGCGGCTTGGGTTGCTTAGAATAAAACTTTTGAAACGCTGCTCGCTTGGTCACCACTCCCCCAAGTGCTTCTCGGAGAATGAACCGCTGGAGGCGAGACAGGGCAGGCATAGACCTTACTCTTTCTTGATGGATGCGATGTGCACGTCTCTCAGTTGCTGCTCGGGCAGCTCAGTTGGCGCGCCCATCATGGGGTCGCGTGCGTCACCGGTCTTGGGGAAAGCAATGACTTCCCGGATGTTTGGCACACCGGCGAGAATCGCAACCAGCCGGTCAATGCCTGGGGCAATCCCCCCGTGCGGTGGCACACCGTAGCTAAAGGCCTTCAGCATGTGGCCAAACCGACGGGTAACGTCTTCGGGTGCCAGTTTGAGGATGTTAAAAATTTGCTGCTGCACCTCTGGTTTGTGATTCCGAATACTGCCACCTGCAACCTCAAACCCATTCAGCGCCAAGTCATACTGCTTGGCCGTGACTTTGGCTGGATCAGTGGCCAGCAACTCCAGGTCAGCGTCTTTGGGCGCGGTGAAGAGATGGTGCACCGGAACCAACTTCTTTTCCTCTTCCGAATATTCAAACAAGGGGAAGTCAGTAATGAAACAAAAGCCCAGCTCGTTTGGATCGTTCTTATCTTTCCGAATATCTGGCTTGTCCGAATTGTACTTGGCCATTGCTTCAACATATGGAATGCGCGGGAACGGCACCTGGGTGATGTGCTTTTCCGGTGTGACAGCTTTGACCAAGGCGATCATCATGTCTTCCACCAACTGCATGACTTCGTGTTCATCTACAAAGCTCATTTCCATATCCAGCTGGGTGAACTCTGGCTGCCGGTCGCCCCGCTGGTCTTCATCCCGGAAGCACCGCACAATCTGGAAGTAGCGTTCCACCCCAGCCACCATAAGCAGCTGCTTGAATTGCTGCGGGCTCTGCGGCAACACGTAAAACTTCCCGGCAAAATTCCTGGACGGCACAATGAACTCCCGCGCACCTTCGGGTGTGCCTTTGGTTAGGTACGGTGTTTCTACTTCGGTAAAACCTTGCTCCTGCAAGAAAGCTCGGAAGTGTGCATTCACTTTGGCGCGTAAGGCCAGATTCTGCCGCATACTCTGGCGGCGTAAATCCAAATACCGGTACTCCAACCGAAGCTCCTCATTCGTCTCCTGAGCTTTGGTTTCGTCGTTGATGGGAAAAGGTGGAGTTTGCGCCTCACTCAAGACGCTGAGCGACTTCGCATGAATTTCCACCAAGCCTGTGGGAAGATTTGGATTTGCACCTTTGCCTTTCCGTTCAACAACCGTGCCAGTTATTTCCACCACGTACTCTGGCCGAATTTGATTGGCTGGTTCGGTCAAATCATCAGCAAAAAGCACTTGCACCAAACCTGTGCGATCCCGCAAGTCAATGAACACCATTTTCCCCAAGCGCCGGTGGTTGTGTACCCAGCCTTGAAGTTTCACTTCCTGACCAACGAGTTGTGGGGTTTCTACAGCGAGCGTGCGTTCCATAGTTACGGTGTTAGACGATTAATCAATCTTGGGAAAGGGATGGACTCACGGACATGAGTGAGACCACACAGCCAGGTCACCGTGCGCTCCAGGCCAATGCCAAAGCCACTGTGCGGCACCGAACCGTAACGCCGCAAATCCAAGTACCACTCCAGATCCTTCTTGGGAAGCTTGTGCTCGGCAATCCGCTGCTCCAGCATCTGCAAATCATCAATGCGCTGCGAGCCACCAATTACTTCCCCATACCCTTCCGGGGCAAGGAGGTCGGCACATAAGGCAACTTTTGGATTCGTTGGGTCTGGCTTCATGTAGAAAGCTTTGATCTCCGAAGGGTAGTGTGTAATGAAAATTGGCTTGTCGTAGGCTTTGGTCAAGATGGTCTCGTCATCGTTACCCAAGTCTGTCCCCCATTTGATGTCAGAGCCAAGTTCTTTGAGTTTTGCCAGTGCTTGATCGTAGGTCATGCGTTCGAATGGCGATTGAATTTTTTCCAAGGCTGTGACATCTCGCTCCAAGAGTGCGAGCTCTGTCTTGCGCTCGGTAAGGACTGTTTGGACAACATGGACAATCATCCGCTCCTGCAGCTGCATGCTGGCTTCCAAGTCCATGTACGCTGCTTCCGCGTCCAGCATCCAGAATTCGGTCAGGTGCCGCCGGGTTTTGGACTTTTCCGCGCGAAAGGTGGGACCAAAATCGTAGACCTTGCCCAAAGCCATTGCCAAGGCTTCCAGGTAGAGCTGGCCAGACTGCGAGAGGTACGCCTGTTGGTCAAAGTACTCAGTTTCAAAAAGGGTCGTCGTCCCTTCGCAGGAGGTGGGCGTCAAAATGGGCGTGTCCGTGAGAATAAACCCTTCTTTGCGGAAAAAGTCCCGTAACGCCCAAATGACTGTGTCCCGCACGCGGAGAATCGCGGCCTGACGCGGGCTGCGGATCCACAGATGCCGGTTATCCAGCAAAAAGTCTGGACCATGCTCTTTCTTGCCAATGGGGTATTCTTCAGCTTTTTGGAGCAGCTCGACCTTGGTGGCCTGTAACTCAAAACCGCCGGGTGAACGGGGCTCAGCTTTCACCAGACCGGTGACAATGATCGAGGACTCAATGGTCACTGCTTTTGCGGACGCAAAAACTGCATCCCCCACGGCCTCGTGCGACACGACAACTTGCAGCAAGCCAGCTGAGCCGTCACGCAATTGGAGGAACGCAATCTTCCCGCTGGAGCGCACATTGGCGGCCCAGCCTTGGATAGAAACCTCTTTGCCGTCAAAACCAGCAATGTCAGCAATCCGAACATTCATGGCCTAAATATACTGATTTTTCAGGGCTTTGGCAAGTAATTTTCACGCTTGATTATCCGTCAGGTTAGTGTAGTTTGTATGAAGAGTTTGATACCTAATATAGTAAATCACTTAACAACCTGTAGGAGGAAAAATGCCTAGGATACAAATTTTGGCAGGTCCCGATCGACTGGCGTTTATGCATTCCCTGTTTACGGAAATCGATGCAGACCCATATCCCGGCTACTTACCCCCACCGCACAGCCGAGGAGGAGTCAAATCACCAACATTTCGAGGTGAAACTTTCTTAACGGAAAATGAAAAGGGTGAGAAGCGAGAACTCCTGCTAATCATCACTGATACAAAAAGGGTTAATCGAAGCGGAATGGCTCAAGAGTTTACCGCCTTCCTTTGGGCAGCCTGTGAAGACTTCCGGGATATGATCGCAGTCGAACATATGACCTGTTGGATCCAGTTTAAAGGGATGCTGGATTTTACAACGCAAAGTGGTTGGCTCGAGCGTGTAGAATCGCACGGGTAATTGCACCAAAAAATACGAACATATTCAGTTCACCGTCAATGGATGGTGAACTTTTTTTTGGCTGTAGACTCATTATCCCCCTTCCTCTGTCATTCTGAGTCTGACGAAGAATCTTGCGGACAGTCCTTAATGAAAAGCAAGATCCTTCACTCCGCTACGCTACGTTCAGGATGACAGAAAAAAGGAGCTTAGTGAGTCTTCTTGGTTCCGTGTTACAGCGGGATTGCCGCGTCGCTCGAGGACTCGTTCCTCGCAATGACAGATTGTTACAGAATTCCAAGATCTCTAAAACTCTACACCTCTATAGCTTTACGGCTTCCCCATCCCCCTTCCCCACAAAGGCTATCACTGGCACATCCCGCTTTCGGAACCAGACTTTACTCATCTCGGTAATTGCCACCACGATTACCGCAAAGGCCAAAATCAGTACCCAGTCACCCAGGCTGAGTGCCACCGTGCCAAACACTTTCTGTCCAAGGGGCAGGTATACAGCCAAAAGTTGCAGGCCCAGGCTAAACCCTAAAGCTACGAGTAGAGATGGGTTACGAAGTGGTGAGCTGGACGTGAGGGGGTGACGCAGCGTGCGGGCAGAAAACGCGCACAGCAACGTAGAAATACCCACCGCGGCAAAGGCCAGTGTTCGGCCGTAGGCAAGGTTACGACCATTGTCCCAACCCAGCCAGAACAGCGCCAGCGCACCCAGACCGATGACCAGGCTCATGACAATGGTCAGCCGGAGGGTGAAAGGGCCAACAATGGGTTGGTTGGGTTTAATAGGCTTCTCCTTCAAAATCCCAGCATCCTCAGTTTCCTGCGTTAGGGCAATGGTCGGCAGACCATCGGTCACCAAGTTGTTCCACAAAATTTGCGATGCCACCATGGGCAAAGGCCAACCAAGCAGAACTGCTGCACAGATGATGACAAACTCTGCAAAACTGCCAGAGAGAAGGTAGAGAACAATCCGCTTGATATTGCGGTAAATAACTCGTCCTTCAAACACTGCATTGCTAATCGTTCGCAAATTATTATCGAGCAAAACTAAATCCGCGGCCTCTTTGGCCACATCTGTCCCCGAACCCAAAGCCACGCCAATGTCGGCAGCTTTCAGCGCTGGGGCGTCATTCACCCCGTCGCCCGTCATGGCCACCACTTCTCCGCGTGCCTGCAATGCATCAATGATACGAAGTTTGTCCTTGGGACTCACCCGCGCAAAGACGCGAATATTCGCCACGCGTTCTTGTAACGTTTCGGCATCCAATGCTTCCAAATCCCGGCCGTCCATCACCTCGGCTTCCGTTGACGCAAGTTGCAAGCCTTTGGCAATCGCCAGCGCAGTAGCCCGGTTGTCACCGGTCAGCATGACCGTTCGAATGCCTGCTTCTGTGAGAATTCGAATGGTTTCTTTGGCGTCTGACCGAAGTGGGTCTTGAATACCAACCACACCAACCAGTGTAAGGTCGTGCAGCGCGTTTTCATCAGTTAGTTCTGTAATGCCTGCCACATCCTTCCTTTCACCAACAGCCAAAGCTCGAAGCCCTTGGGAACTCATGTCTCGCACTCGGGTTTCCCATTCACGTTTCCGTTCTGGAGTAAACGGAACCCGCTTCCCATCTTCGTCAATGAACTGCACATTTGCAAAGAGCACCTCGGGCGCGCCTTTCACCACCACGCTGGTGCCATCATTTTTCCGCTCCAGCAGCGCGGCCATGAACCGCCGGGAAGAATCAAACGGTACTTCACCCAAGCGGGTGTACTGCCGGCGTAGCTCCGGCAAGTTGAAACCGGATTCAGCTGCAGCGCGTACTAGTGCTCGTTCGGTGAGGTTGCCCCGAATGTCCCACTCTTCCAACGGCCGGTCTGGGTTCTCAATCGTGGCATCTGAGGCCAGGGCGGCGATCTTCAGCACAGTGAGCGCGGTTGGATCAGGTTCGCCTGGATCACGGTGCGGGTGCCCCACAGCACGGTCATGCGTCAATATTTGCACCACACGCATGTAGCCTTCGGTGACGGTTCCAGTCTTATCCGTCGCAATCACCGTTACAGAACCCAGCGCTTCGGCTGCCAGGAGTGACCGGGCCAAGGCGCGTTGCTTCAGCATGTGCGTCATGCCCAAGGCCAAGGCAATGGTAACCACCACGGCTAAACCTTCGGGAATGGAGGCCACGGCAATAGCCACTGCCGTGGTGAACATTATTTCGATGTCGTACAAACGGAATAAGCCCAGCAGGAACACCAGCGCCGCGACAACGAGAATAATTGCAGCAAGATTCCGGCTGAGCTTGACCAAGCGACGTTGCAGCGGGGTTTTCTCGGTCACCGTAGTATCTAAGAGCTGCGCGATCTTCCCCAGCTCCGTCCGCAAACCCGTCGTCGTCACTATTGCTAATCCCCGGCCGCGGGTAATCACCGTGCCCGCAAAAGCCATGTTCAACTGTTCTGGAATGGTCACGGCTTCTGGGAGCACCCCGGCCTGCTTCTCCACAGGGGCGGACTCACCAGTCAGCGCAGATTCATTTGCCTCAAATTCGTACACTTCCAGCAGCCGTGCATCAGCAGCAACCTTCTGCCCAGCATGGAGCACCAGCACATCACCTGGCACAACCTCGGATGAAGCAATGTCCCGCTCCCGCCCATCGCGCAGCACAGTGGAAGTGAAGGTTGCAACCTTTTGCAATGCAGCCAGCGCACGCTCCGCCCGGCGCTCTTGGAAAAAACCAACCAGCACATTCAAAAAAACTGCGGCCAGAATAACCACAGCGTCTAGGTTATCACCTAAGAAAAAACTCACCACCGTGGCAATGAGCATAATAATCACCAAGCTGCTCTCAAACTGCCGGAAGAACGTCCGCGCCGAAGAAGAAGCTTCGTTGGTTGGGAGCTTATTGGGTCCAAACTGCTGCAATCGGGCATCAACCTCAAGCTGGGTCAAACCCCGTTTAGAAGCATCAACCTGGTGAAAAACGTCATCTATCGGCACCGTTGCCGGTCGGAAATCTGGCATGGATACATTGTACCAGAAAAATGCAACAAACCTTATGTCTGCTAATTATTCCTCTGCAGATTCACCCTTTGGCTTTCCAACACGGCTAATTTCTTTAGACATCTTTTCAAAATTCGTTATGAATGACATTTCAACAGGAAAAGCTGGTGTGTTTTCAATCTTATTCTGAAGGATATAAGCCTCATACCGTTCCTTATAGCTAGTCATATCCTTTACAAATTGACTCATAAACTCTTGCGCATCACTGAAAACAGCTGATGTACCTGCCATGTTTGCTTGTTCTGCCAGCCAGGCAGGTATGTGCTCTGCACCTTCCGCTTGAAGTTTTCTACATGTTTCTGTAAAAGGGCTAAGGAGTGGATTTTTTTCATACTTCATTACTTTTTTTGGCTTGTGATTTTCCATGACATTTTCGATTTTCTTATTCATACCATCAGAATAGTTAAAATAATAATCAAAGAGACAGAACGCCTCGTATAAATTCTTTGCATTAAAAGGTTCAAATTCCACATGCTGCTCAAGGAGACTTTTATTAAATCTCCCATATGAGTCAAGCAACGCACGTGAATCTTTGCCAATATAATGAGCAATTCTTACAATTGTTGTTTCAATTTTCTCAAGAACCTCAGCTTCAAGACCTTCAACTTTAGCATACAGCGGAGGGAAATCTTCTTCTGGATTTCTTTCCTTTCTTTGCTCGCTTTCCAACCGGTTAAAATAGTGATAATTTCTCACCGCCTCATGCCATTGCTCGGACCCTTCTTGAAGATACAGTATTTCTCTATCCTTATTTAGCGCTAACCGGGCATTTTCCACGTGTTGTGCAGAGATTTTATACAGCTCCGCGAAGGTCAAACCTATACTCTTCAATAAATCGTCACGCAGCTTTTCATTTGTTCCGCCAAGAAGATAAAAATTTCCGCGCTCCCAATCCTTACTCCCCGTAACTAAGGCAGTAGCCTCTTCTGCGCTTCGAACAATGCGCTGCTCACCTTTACGGTTAACAAGCGTTGGAAATTTTTCTCCTTCAGCTTGCTCCTCATCAGGAGCATTAAACTGTTCACGATTCTCACCTGAGCCTTCAATCATAGTGAAATCTGTTTAAGATAAGGAAAGGTAGAGTCACTATTTACAAATAATCCAAAATGACTACTACTGGCTGTGCATCCTCTTTTTCCATACTGATGGAATCCAAGTAAGCATGTACTCTGGTTTTGCTTTTACCTCATCCAGCGAAGCGTCCTGAACAAAGTATTTCTCAATTGTCTGCCATGGTTTCCCCATCCCACCCCCGATGAGCAGACGCCCATCCTCAGTTAGAGTTTGATGGATTCCTTGCAAAAGTCTTTCCCACTCGTTTTCAGGAATAATAATGAGGTCAACACCCACTAAAAAGATGACATCTGCCGAGTGCGACTGATCTTGAACATACTCAACCATGTCTTGTTGTACAATCTGAAATGGCGTTGATTCACCAGCTGCAGTTTCTGCTGTTTTTTCAAACGCGCTTTTCCCAAAATGCTTCTCCACGCCAATGTATTCTTTAGCATGTGAAAAATTTGCGATCTTGTACCCAGTAGTCTGGACTCCGCATCCAAGATCCAAAACCACCTTGTCTTTCATGAGTCTGGAAAAGTACTCGGCGATTATTTCATCCTTTGCGTAATGATGATCGATTTCATATGCATTCGGATCCTCTTCTTTTGTTAATTCTGGCACTGCTTCACCAGTAACAAGCTCAGCCAAATCCTTCAGGTACGTGGTCTTCAGTGCACCAACTTTTTCATCCATTGGCGCATCAAAAAAACTACTCTCTTTTTTTCCTTCCTCCTCGGGTGCTTTGAATTGTTGGCCACCTTCTCCTTTGCTTTCTAACATACGTTTAGTATACCAAAAAACCTTAATGATAGGGGGTTCCCACAAACACGAAGCGGAATGTAGTGAGCACGGGTTTGTGGGGCAAAGCGAGGCTTCGTTAAATTTTTAATGGGGCCCCCGCAAACACCGAAGGGGTTTACGGGGAAAGCGGGCTGCGCCGAAGCCCGCAATCGGGCACGCGAAGCACGCCCGAGGAGGGCGAATGGCGCTTGCACGCGTGGTGGGCTCGCTGGGACTCGAACCCAGAACCTTGGGCTTAAAAGGCCCCTGCTCTACCATTGAGCTACGAACCCAAATACAGGTTGATTGTGCTGTAATTAGCAGAATAATGCAAGCCTTTCAAAGCTTGCAGGCAATTCCTCCTTACCAACGCGCCAGCTCGCCAACCTTCTAACTCGCTATCTCACTTCCCCTTCGCCCTTTGCACTAGTTTCCAAAACACCTGCCGGGTGGTTTCCACGTCTGCCAACGCCCGGTGCGCGGTTGGCTGCGGCACTTCCAGGTAGGCTGCTACTTTTTGCAAACTGTAGCTGGGAATAATCAGGTACTTCTTCGCCAGGGTAATGGTGTCCAACACTTGGTTCGTCAACGTGGGAATACCCATTCGCTTCAGGTGCGCGTTAATGAAACCCACATCAAATGGAGCATTGTGCGCCACAATGGGCAGGGTTCCCAAAAATGCCACGAAGGCAGGAAATACATCCTCTGGGTTTTTGCCTTCAACTGCAAGGAGTTCGTTACTAATACCATGCACTTTTTCCACGTCTGCTTCCACCCGACGAATGGGTTTCACCAAGCAGCAGAATTCCCCCACCACATCCTGGCCTTGGACTTTCTGCGCGGCAATTTCAATAATCTCATGGCCGTCCTCTGGTTTCAGACCAGTGGTTTCCACGTCGAGGACAACAACAATGGGGTCGGTGATAGACATCGGTAGGTAGAATAGCATGAAGCGAGCTAGATGCAGAAGGATAAAGGTTTTGAGGCTAGTTAGGTAAATAGGCAAAGAGGAGGGGTTTTCTTTAAACTCCCTTTTTCGCTGCTACACCCCCACCCTCCAACCATACAAGCTTCTACACCCAAACCCTCTACCAAGTTCAAAACTGTGCACAACCCGTGCACCCGCTGGGGACAGGTGCGCCTTGCCCCAGTTTTGCCCCGCAGGTATCATATGAAGACCTATGGTAGACACGCATTCTCTGGAAAAACTCCCCCCGCAGAACCTGGAGGCCGAACAGGCGCTTTTGGGCTCTTTACTCATTGATAAAGACGCTATTATTAAGGTCGCGGACATTCTGCAACCCACGGATTTCTACCGGGACTTGAACGGTAAGATCTACGAGGCCATGCAGGAACTGTACACTGCCCAGGAACCCATTGACGTGGTGAGCTTGGCCAACCGCTTAGAAGAGCGAAAGCTCTTAGAAAAACTGGGTGGCATGAGTGCCCTTACCGCCCTGGCCAATGCTGTGCCTACGGCCAGCCACGTGGTGAGCTACGCCAACATTGTGCAGCGAAAATCCACGCTCCGCCGGCTGCTCCACGCCGCTTCGCAAATCACTTCCCTGGCCTATCAGGAAGAAGCAAATGTGGAGGGCGTGCTGGACGAAGCTGAGCAAGAGGTCTTTGGCGTCTCCCAGCGTTACCTAAAGCAGAACTTCATCCCCATTCGCTCTGTCCTGACCGAGGCGTTTGACCGCATTGATGAACTCCACAAAGGCGCAGGCAAACTGCGCGGCATTACCAGCGGCTTCCCAGACATTGATAAACTCCTGGCTGGGTTCCAAAAAAGTGACCTGATCATTGTCGCTGCCCGCCCGAGCATGGGCAAAACGACGCTTGCTATGGACTTTGCCCGGTACGCGGCGGTGAAGGCCCGGGTTCCGGTTGGTATCTTCTCTTTGGAAATGTCCAAGGAGCAGCTGGTGGACAAAATGCTGTGCGCTGAAGCCGGGGTGGACCTCTGGAAAATGCGCACCGGCCGCTTGTCTGACCGGCCCGAGGACAATGACTTCCCCAAGATTGGCCATGCCATGGGTGTGCTGAGCGAAGCCCCGCTGTACATTGATGACTCCGCCACCAGCAACGTCATGATGATGCGTACCAAAGCCCGCCGCTTGCAGGCGGAGCACGGCCTGGGCATGATTGTGGTGGACTACTTGCAGCTCATGGAAGGCCGATCCAATTCGGAAAACCGGGTACAAGAAGTGGCGGAAATTACCCGCGGCCTCAAAGCAATTGCCCGCGAGCTGAGCATTCCAGTCATTGCCCTGTCCCAGCTCTCCCGCGCCGTGGAAAGCCGGGAACGGAAAATCCCTATGCTGGCTGACCTCCGCGAGTCTGGGAGCATTGAGCAAGATGCCGACGTGGTCATGTTCATTTACCGCCCAGCCATGTACGACCGTGAAAATATTGACCCGATGAAGAAGAACGTTGCAGAAATTCACGTGGCCAAGCATCGCAATGGCCCCACCGGCCAGGTTGATCTCATCTTCAACGATAATAAAGTGCGGTTTGAAAGCCGGGCAGATGAAAAATTTACCGGCCCCGCTCCTCTCTAATTCCCTAACCCACGCAAGTTTATGTTTGAAAAGCTGAAGCAGATAAAAGATTACCGCAGCCAAGCCAAGAAGATCCAGAGCTCGCTAAAAACAGAGCTGGTGGAAGGCAGTGGCGGCTGGGGCAAAGTGAAAGTTTCCATGGATGGTAACTTGGAAGTGCAGGATGTGACAATCGAGCCTGATATGCTCCACCCAGAAAAAGCCAGTGACGTGCAAAAGGCCGTGGCCGAAGCCGTGAACGACGCCACCAAGAAGGCGCAGAAGAAAATGGCCAGCCGGGTGAAAGAAATGGGTGGTCTCCCCAACCTCCCGGTCTAGCGCATGCCAACCTACGCTGACGCCATCCAGGAACTCATTGAGCGGCTGAACCGCCTGCCGGGTATTGGCCCCAAGTCAGCAGAACGTCTGGCGTTCCATTTGGTGAAAGCGCCAGTGACCGAGCGGGAGCAGCTCACGCGGGCGATTACCAATGTCCAAACCGGCGTGCACCGTTGCAGCACCTGCGGCCAGTGGAGCGGCGCCGACCCCTGCCGCATTTGCGCGGATGTGAAACGCAACACGGCGTTGCTGTGCGTGGTGGCCGAAACCCAGGACGTGGCCGCCATTGAACGCACGCATGAATTTCGCGGGTTCTACCACGTGCTGGGTGGGGTGGTCAATCCCCTGGCTGGGATTACAGGCGATGATTTGCATGTCGACAAACTGCTGACGCGACTCAAAAACCCAAGTACACAAATAACTGAGGTGATCTTTGGCTTAAACCCAGACTTGGAAGGCGAAACGACGATGCTCTACCTCACCAAGCTGCTCCGACCACTCAACCTGAAGCTTACCCGCCTGGCGCGAGGTCTGCCCATGGGCTCAAACCTGGAGTATGCGGATGAAGTGACGTTGGGGGATGCGATGAAGGGGAGAAGGACGGTTTGAAGAAGCTCGGTAATACGGAGTACGGTTTCGCCACAGAGAGTAGGGTTTAGTTGAAGCGGCGAGTGGGGTTAGAGGGTAGGGGCATGGGTTACTGATAAAACTCCTCCCCTCCTTTCGAAGGAGGGGGTAGGGGGAGGTAATCCTGATGGGGAAAACTAGGGTGTTTAGAACCCAGAGTATAAGAAAGACACACTTGGTCTTCTATTGCTTTATCCTTTCTCAGGATCACTTTGCCCGCGCTTTAAGGAAAATACTTTTAAGAATCAGAAAAAAAGACTTACTTCTCAGGGTAAGTCTTTTTTCAATGTGCTACTGCTTTGCAATGTTTAGTACGCCGTGACGACGGAAATACTCAATTTCGACAGAAGCAATTTGCTGCTCTTCACCCGCGCTTTCCGTGAGCACAGCCACTTGTAGAATTCCTCGCTGCTCAAGCCTGCTCGTTGGTTTCCGCTTCATACATTGCCATCGGACCAAAAACCCGTTCACTTCAATTGCCCCCAAGGGTACCTGACTCAAACTCCCACGGAAAAAAGCTTCGTGATGAAACCCAGCAATCGCGCCGAGCTCAAGGTACCGATACCTTTCCCCGTATGACTCGCCCATGATGCACTGGAATGATGATGACGCAATCGCATCATCGATGAGGGCAATGTGGAGCAGGGAAAAATGCGGCCGCCCACGGGGAAGGATCTGTGCCTGGATAAACTCGGGCGTAAGTTGTGTACTAAACTGCGCAAACTCTCCAGCTTGATGTGTGTAGGCGATTTCTGTAAAAGGCCAAGGTCCACACTGTGGATTGAGATTTGCAAAACGCTGGTTTGTCCGCTGACATGTCGTCGTATCAAATTTTTCAACCGACGTTCGAAATCTCGGAACAACCTCTTGAATCATGACTTTCCTCCATTTTTTTGATTCCTGCAACCTTACCAAGGACCAACACCCAAGTCAAATAAAAAAACGAGGTTTTCACCTCGCATCACCAATCACCCCAAAAAAACCTTTACCCGGTGATTTTGGTAATCTTCACTTTGGTCAGCTGCTGCCGATGGCCAATTTTCCGGTGCTTGCGGGTCTTCGCCTTATAGGTTTCCACGTAGATTTTCTTACCTTGCATCTGGTTCATGAGTTCTGCTTCCACCTTTGCTCCGGCAATAAAAGGCTTACCCACGGTTGGGG
The DNA here is from genome assembly GCA_041665345.1 of Patescibacteria group bacterium. Taxonomy (NCBI): domain Bacteria; species Patescibacteria group bacterium. The sequence goes on along the minus strand of JBAYJA010000002.1, from coordinate 64,503 downwards.
TTTTGCCTTTGGCAACCAGAAGCACCTGGTCAAACGTCAGTTTGGCCTTTGCTTCGCCTTCCAGTTTTTCCACCTGAAGGACGTCCCCCTCTTTGACGAGGTATTGCTTACCGCCGGTTGCGATGACTGCGAAGGTATCCATAGGAATGTACACAGAATGCTACCAGGCTTACCTTGTCCCGTCAAGGGCTCTGGCGGCTGCCTGCAGGGGTGGAAAACTGAGGATATGCTCCAAAACCGTTGGGACTTCCGCATCCAGCAGTACTTCGTGGCCAGACTTGTGCAGCCAAATGAGCTCCTTCTGCTTGGCTGGGAGCAGGTCAAAAATATGCTGCGCCCCAGAGGGATGGCCAACCATGTCCCGCTTGGCGTGGATGATCCGGGTGGGCTGGTGTACCCGCTGGATGACCGGGTCAAAATCCTGTGTGCGTTCCCAGTACTGCCGAAAAGTCCCTGTCGGGAACCACTGGTAACCTTTATCCTGCTTGGCCAACTTCAACGAGCTGAACTTCGCGGGGCTGGGATTTGGAAAACGTCTGATGACCCGGCTGAGCATAGGCGTAAACTTCGCCAATTTCAATCGGAAATGGAGTGTTGGTGAGAGCAGCTCCACTCCCACAATCTGCGTTGGAAAAGCAGCAGCTAATTCTAGTCCCAACATGCTGCCCATGGACAGCGCGACCACCACCACTTTTTCAACATCCCCTTGCAAGTACTGTAGCCCTTGCGTCACATCATTCACCCAATCTTGCCAGGTAACATTTCGCAAATCAGCGGGTGAAGTGCCGTGTCCTGCCAGAATGGGGTAGTGCCATGGAATGTGCCGCTTTTCCAATTCCGGAATAACCGCTTCCAAACTGGAGCGGTGCGAGGTAAACCCATGGATGAGGAGGCACCCAACCGGCGCTTTACTGTTTGCCATACTAGCGGAAGAACCACCGATCGTCAGTAATAACCACCATATCTCCTACCTGGAGAACACCTGCCATACCTGCCCGAATTTCCAACACTTGGTCAGCGGCGGTCTTTGGCGTGTACTGGGCTGGAGGTTCTTTCCCATATGGTGCGTTCCGCCAGAGGTCAACAATTTTCCCATCCTGGATCCAGATGATATCTAATGCAAAGCGCATGTCCCGCATCACAAAAGGGTACAACCCTGGTTTTGCAAAGACGAAGAGCATCCCCCGGTCTGCGGGTAAACTTCGACGCCCAGACAAACCCTTGGCCTGAGATTTTTCACTTCGCACAACTTCAGTACCAAACGTCTTCCCGCCAACCAACACGTGGGCAGACTGGCCGGTGAAACGCTGGGTAGCGTACGGGAGGTACTCCGTCACTTCATCCCCGCCAAACGCCCAAAATGTGGCAATGAGGACAAAGAAAACCGCAAGTAGTGTAACCCAGCTTCGTTGCATATATTTGCATGGTACCACCCCTACCCTGCCCCGCATACCATTGACAAAGTGGGTCCAGCTTGGTAGATTGAGATATCAAAAAGTGCTCGCAGCCCCAGGACGGGACTGTTGGGAAACATCGTACCCTCACAAACCAGGAAAGGAACCTGCAGTGGAAAAACCTGAATTTCTTGTAGAGGAACAAGACGCTTGTACCCTGCGAAAAAGGGACAAAGTAATAAAGGATGAGCAGGAGCTTATCCTTCAGGAGTTATCCATCGCGTGTCTGGATCCAAATTTGGATCTTCAAAACATTGCTCGTTTGCTGAAACGACTGTACTCATTAGGAGCGCAGGCGGAAGGTGTTCGAGACTGCATTCTTAATCGAATCAGTTTCGAAGCTGCTCAAGAAGATTCGCAGGAGTCCTTCATCATTAACTTCTGGAAGCCAATTATTAACTGTCGAACAGTCTTTCTCTGGCTTCGGATTACTGAAGAACAAATCGAAATTGAATGTGCCCGGGGTCGAAAAGTGAGAACGCAAGCCGAACGCGCCTGCGCAAGTCAGGGACATCGAGTTCGGGAATACCTGTTCAGAACTTTCTTTCCAAGCAACAACATCGACGCTACTTTCCGCACAACGTAACAAAAACCCACCTTCAATAAAGCCCAGGAATCCTCTTCCTGGGTCTTTTTTTATCTACGCTGTTTCTGCCTGTAAGCAAGAACGACTGCCGTTGCCAGCAGCACCATGACTCCTGCCAGCCCCAAGAGGGCGTACACTTTCTGCGGGCCGCGCGTGACCAGGGTGACCATACCAAACACTGCAGTGATGGTATACAGCATGAGCACTGCCTGTCGGTGGCTCAAACCAGCGTCCAGCAAACGGAAGTGCAGGTGTCCTCTGTCTGCACTGGCTGCAGATCGGTGGCCGAATAAACGTCGGAGAATGACCCAAGCGACGTCCAGCGCGGGAATGCCCAGGATGAGCAAGGCGGTGGCAATTTTTCCCCCGGCGAGAATAGCGAGCGTGCCCAGCATGAAGCCAGTCCAGGTTGACCCACCTTCACCCAAGAAAATTTTTGCTGGGTGCCAGTTCCACACCAAGAACCCGGCTGCGGCTCCGGCCAAAGCCAGCGCGAGCACGGCCAGCTCTGGCTGGTATACCTCTTTGGAAAAACTGAGGATGGCAATGACAATACCACCAATGAGCGTGGTGCCGGCGACCAAACCATCCAACCCATCCAGAATCTTGGTGGTGTACGTGGTGGCCATGACCCAACCAAAGGCAAAGAGGTCAGCGAACAAGGTGAGCATGTACGGCACGCCGGCAATCACCAGCACAGTCCAGGATACGCTTTCTAAATTGATGATTCCGCCAAAAGGATTGGTAATGTACGGGATGCCAATACCAGATGCGATGATGATGAGTACAGCGAGAATTGGGAAGAGTAGCTGCCGGCTGGGGCGAAGGTGCTTCACATCATCCAGCACACCGCCAATCATAAGCACGACACCAGCCACGGTCATACCCAAGAGAAACTTGGGTTGCAAAAAACCTTGCAGAAACCAATCAGTGCCCAACGCAAAGCCCCAACTTACCATGGTAAAACTCAGGAACGGCGCAATGCCACCCAGCAAGGCAATGGGTTGGGTTTGGATCTTCCGGTCTGGCGCGTCGCTGGGCCGGTCAACAATCCCCCAGCGTAACGCGACGCGTCTCACCATCGGGGTCAGACCCAGGCTGAGCAAAAAAGCAGCGCCAAAGGCAAGCACGAAGTTCATGACCGATGCTGGTCAAGGTAGGTTTGGAGAATCGCCACTGCTGCCTGGGTGTCATTTGGCGCATCAGTATGCCGATCACCATCCTGCTGCAAACGCACGGCCGACTGGGTGGTCAAACGCTCATCAACCATCTCCACCGGAACCGAAATCAGATTGGACAAATCTGCCACGACTTCCCGTACCCGGCTGGTCTGTGGCGTGTCTTTTCCGTTCATCCCTAATGGTAACCCCACCACGACGGCCCCAATTTTCTCTGCTCCCACAATCTGGGTAATGACCTGCATGGCATGCGAAAAACCCCGGATGCTTTCGGTCTTCCAGGGAAAGGCCCAAGCACCGTCTTCACTACTCAACGCCAGCCCCAAGTGTCGCTCGCCCCAATCAATACCCAAAATTTTCATATCTGGGTAAGAATCTCGCAGCCGGTTTCGGTAATCACCACTGTATGCTCGGCATGGGCGGCCAAGCTGCCGTCTGCCGTCACAATGGTCCAGCCATCTTTGTGCGTCTTCACTTCATACCCACCCGCGGTAATCATGGGTTCAATGGCAATGACCAAACCTGGCTCCAGGATTGTGCCGCTCCCGACGACGCCGTAGTTGGGCACCTTGGGTTCTTCGTGCACAGCATAGCCAACGCCGTGACCAACCAACGCCCGAACAATACCAAAACCCCGCTTCTCTACATACCGTTGAATAAGCGCACCCAAGTCACCGGTCATTTTCCCTGGCGCGGCAAAAGCAATGGCTTCCTGAAGCGCTTCCTCGGCCACCCGAATTAACTTCTGCGCGTCTTTCTTGACCTTGCCAACCGGAACGGTCATCGCCGCGTCGGTAATCAACCCCTTGTAGGTCACGCCACAATCAATGCCCACGATATCCCCCTCCTGCAAAACTTGCTCGCCCGGAATGCCGTGCACCACTGCATCGTTAATGGAGACGCAGAGCGTGGCAGGGAACCCTTCGTAGCCTTTGAACGCCGGTTTTCCTCCCGCCTGCAGAATAGCTTCTTCCGCAATACTGTCCAAGAATGCTGCCCGTACCCCAGGAACAACTGCCTCACGAACCGTATGCAATGTTCGTGCTAAAATCGCACCGCCCTCGCGGAGGATGGCAATGTCTTGGGCAGATTTCAAGCGAATCATAGGTATGGCACCAGTGCGTGAAGGATGTCGTTGAAAACAGCCTTGATGGGTTGCTCACCATTCACATCCAGCAGACGACCACGTTCCTTGTAGAAAGCTTTCAAATCCAGAATACGCTGCACGTACCCATCGTACCGCTTCCCAGCAATTTCCGGTGTGTCATCTGATCGATGCTGGAGTTCTGCACTACAGATATGACAGTGGTTGCCTTTGTAATCAGCGTCCTGCGGGTGGAAAACCAGTTTGTCATTTGGGCAGTACTTCCGCAGGGTGAGGCGGCGTACAGCTTCCTCCCGAATCACATCAATGGAGATGGCAATGGGCGCCCGCATATCAAACTTCTGTACCATCCGCTCCAGATCAATTGCCTGGGGTAGCGAAAGTGGAAAAGCGTCAAAGACAAAACCGGTTTTGTGGTGCAAACGGGTCAGTTCGTGCTCCACCATTTCCAGTATGACGTGGTCGGGCTGCGGTACCCCAGCGCTGTAGCGTTCCTGCACCTCATTCGCAAAAGTATCCGTCCCACCTGCACGATGCAAAACTGCTCTGATCAAATCACCTGTTCCCAAATGGTATAACGAAAAACGCTCCTCAAGGAGCTGACTCTGCGTGCCTTTCCCCGAGCCTGGTGGGCCAAGGAGCACTAGGTTCATTGGGCGAGCGTGTGAGGTAGACATGTGTCGTGCTTGAATACTATACCGTAGACGAGAGAAACTGCAAAATCAACGCTGGGCGACTGCTCGGCGTCTGTGCAAAGTGTACATGACGTCGCTTACTTGTAGAATGACTCGTAGTCCCGCATCACCAGCTGCGCCTGCACTTGCTTCAGCATTTCCAGTACGACGCTGACGACGATGAGCAAACTAGTACCGCCAATGGCAATTGACTGCATGTTGGAAAATGACTGCAAGATTGTGGGCAAAACCGCAATGAGACCCAAGAAAAGCGCGCCACCCAAGATAATACGATTGCTGACGTAGCTCAGGTAGTGCGCTGTGGGTGTGCCGGGACGAATGCCAGGAATGAACCCGCCTTGCTTCTGGAGGTTTTCAGCAATTTGCTGGGGCTGGAAAACCACGGCGGTGTAGAAGTACGTAAACGCCACGACCAAGATAAAGTACATGAGCCCGTAGTAGGTCTGATTTTGGAAAAAATCCCGAACCCACACCGCCAGGTTTGCAATCCACGGAGTAGCGCTCGTGGTGAAAAACTGCGCAATGAGTGGGGGGAAGAGAATGATAGACACGGCGAAAATAATGGGGATAACGCCGGCCTGGTTCACCCGCAAAGGGAGGTGCGTGTTTACCCCACCCATAGAGCTAGTACCAATTGCCCGCTTGGCGTAGGTCACGGGGATATTCCGCTGCCCTTCGGTGACAAAAACCACACCCGCAATGGTAATGAGTCCAATGACCAAGAAAGAGACAATGGTCAGAATTTGCGTTTGATCAATGACGCTGACCGTCTGCTGCACCGACTGCGGGAGCTGGGCGATGATCCCAGCAAAAATGAGTAGAGAAATGCCGTTCCCAACTTTTTTCTCGGAGATAAGTTCACCAATCCACATGAGCAGCATGGTGCCGCCCAAAATTGCCGCAAGAGCCACAACCATGTCAAACGGGGAGATGGCGCCAAGCACGGAAGCCCCGCCCGCTTGCTGCCGCAGGAACGTGAGGGTGCTAAAACCCTGGAGCAAAGCCATGGGCAGTGTCAGGTAGCGCGTATACTGGTTAATTTTTGCTTGCCCTGACTCACCGTCTTTCTGAATCGCTTCCAGCTTTGGCACAATCATGGTGAGCAGCTGCATGATAATGGAAGCCGTAATGTACGGCCCCACACCCAACATGACAATGGAGAAGTTTTCCAGACCACCACCGGAGAACAAATTCAAAAGCCCAAGCAGTGGGTTGCCGGAGAGGAAGGACTTCAGACCCGCTGCGTCTATGGCCGGAATGGGAATATGTGCCAGAATGCGAAAAATCACGAGCATTCCAAGCACGAACAGAATTTTATTCCGCAGTTCTCGGACGTTCCAGAGCTGACGGAGGCGTTCTAGCATGGTTTGTGTATGGCGCTAGGCCGCAGCTGCGGCTTTGGCGAGACGCTCTGCCTGACGGCGAGGCGTGGGTTGCTTTGGAACCACCATGATATGCACAGTGCCCCCAGCTTTTTCAATGGCAGTTTTGGCCGTCGCAGAAAACGCATGCGCGTGCACATCCAATGCATTCTTCAATGTCCCATCACCCAAGATTTTCACATACTTGGTGCTGGTGATGAGCTTCCGGCGGAGCAGGAGCACTGGGGTCACATGCGTATGTGCAGGAAAGGTTGATTGCAAGAGGGAGAGATTCACCACCGCTGCCGCTGCGTGCATGCTCCGGAAACCGCGGTTCTTGGGCAACTGCATGAGCATTTGCTTCAAACCCCGGCGAGCCAGGTTCTTCCGGCCACCACTTCGGGCGCGTTGGCCTTTGATACCTCGGCCACTGTACGCACCATGACCAGACGCGTTCCCACGTCCAATACGCACACTGCGCTTGCGGCTACCTTTGTTGGGTTTGAGGGTGTGGAGCGTGGTTGCCATAGAGTTAAGCGTTGGCGGTCTTCGTCTTCACGCGCATGCGAGGTTGCAAGCGGCTAAGCGCAATGACCACGGCACGAACATTATTCACCTTGTTCTTGGAACCTAGCATCTTGCTGCTGATGTTGGTGACCCCAGCCAGATCCAGCACGGCACGCGCGGCACCGCCAGCAATAACCCCAGAACCTTGGGGGGCGGGTTTGAGGAGGACGAGGGCTGCACCAAATTTGACCTGAATTGCATGGGGAATGGTACCGCGTTCCAGAACAACAGTGACGAGGCGCTTCTTGGCGGCGGTAGACGCTTTTTCCACGGCACTCTGCACGTCCACACCTTTGGCCACGCCCATGCCTACCCGGCCTTTGCGATCACCAACAACCACACAGGCGCGGAAGCGCATGCGCTTCCCACCCGCGACCACGCGGGTGACGCGCGCGAGGTCAATGGTCTTCTGGTCAAACTCAGACTTCTCACGTTCACGGTGAGGTCGATGGCCGAAGCGTCCTGGTCGTTGGGGTGCGGGCATAGCGAAAGTATTAGAAAGTTAAGCCTCCGGCGCGGGCGCCTTCAGCCAAGGCGCGAACGCGGCCATGGTAGCGGTAACCAGCGCGGTCAAAGACCACGGCAGTAATTTTTTTTGCTTTTGCACCTTCAGCCAGTGCTTGGCCCACGGCGTAGGCTTTGGCCACCTTGCCCGTGCGCTCTGCATCCTTGGGAATTGCTTTCAGTTGTTCATCGGTTACTGCAACCAAAGTTTTTCCAGCCACGTCATCAATGAGCTGCACGCGAATGTGCGCGGCGCTGCGGAAGACGCTCACGCGTGGACGCGTTGCCGTACCGGAGACGCGCGTGCGAATCCGAGTGTGCCGACGAAACCGACGAGATGTGCGTGTGGATACAGGCATACAGTTACTTTGCGGCGGCCTTCATGACCTTACCAGCTTTACGGCGGATGACTTCACCCACGTACTTCAGACCCTTGCCCTTGTACGGTTCCGGCGGCTTCAGACGGCGAATTTGCGCAGCGGTTTCTCCAACCACCTGCTTGTCCACCCCACCCACGATAATAACATTCTTCTCCACCCCCAGGGTAATCCCAGCGGGTGCAGCGAAGAGAATGGGATGAGAGAAGCCCAGGTTCAGTTGAAGGTCTTTGCCTTGCATTGCAGCTTTAAAGCCCACGCCCGTAATTTCCAACCGCTTCTCAAAACCCGTGGTCACCCCGTGCACTGCATTTGCCACCAGCTGGCGGCACAGACCCCAGAGCGCACGATCATTCCGGTTATCAGGGTTTGGCACTTTGACCAGAACCTCCGTTGGCTGCACGTCCAATGTCACCCGGTGGTGCAGGTTGAAGGTCAGGCTCCCTTTGGTACCCGAAACCGCCACTTCTGGTGCGGTGAAACGCACAGTGGTGCCGGCGGGGATGGGAATGGGGAGTTTGCCAATGCGGGACATAGGAAAAAGTTAAGCGACTGTACAGAGGAGCTCGCCGCCCGTGCGTGCTTTCCGAGCTTCCCGATCGGTGAGAATACCTTGGGACGTGGAGAGCACCGCCATACCCAAGCCGTTCTTCACCCGGGGGATTGCACCCACGGAAACGTAGTAGCGACGGCCAGGGGTGGACGAGCGATGCAATTCCTGGATGTGCGGAGCACCGTTGGGCTGGTACTTCAAGGTCACGGTGAACGTTCGGCCATCAGGAGCCGGAATTGCCGCAGCCAGGTACTGCTCGCGCACGAGTACGCTGGCAAGCGCGAAACGAAGTTTCGATTGGGGAATGGTGACGGTTCGGTGCCGGGCTAAGCCAGCGTTCCGAATCCGGGTGAGCATGTCTGCGATAGGGTCCATAGGTTACCAGCTAGCTTTACGGAGTCCAGGAATTTCGCCCTTGTTGGCCAACTCGCGCACGCAGATGCGGCAGAGGTCAAACTTGCGCATGTACCCACGCCGCCGACCACAGCGCCAGCACCGGCGAACCAGCCGGGAGCTGAACTTGGGCGTGCGTTTGGACTTTGCGACTTGTGCGGCTGTAGCCATAGGGTGAGCTTACTTTGAAGGGGATTTCTTCACGACGGGAGCTTGCTTCTTGGCGCCCAGCTTCTCTTCTTCCCGCGTGCGAGCAGAAACTGCGGTGTCGCGGAAAGGGAAACCCAGGAGTTCCAGCAACGTTCGGCCAGCGTCAATGGTTTTTGCCGAGGTAGCCACAATCACTTCCAAACCATGGATTTTTTCCACTTCGTCTGTGTGGATTTCTGGAAAAGCTAAGTGCTCGCGGAAGCCGAGCGTGAAGTTCCCCTGCCGGTCAAATGCTTTGGGTGACACGCCGCGGAAGTCGCGGACGCGCGGCAGAGTAACGTTGATGAGCTTGTCCAAAAATTCGTACATACGGGTACCGCGCAAGGTGACTTTCGCACCAATGACCATCCCTTGTCGCAATTTGAAAGCAGAAATAGATTTCTTGGCTCGGGTGAGCACCGGCTTCTGCCCGGTAATGCGGGTGAAGGTGGAAACTACCGTCTCCTGAATTTTGGGGTCCTTCACCGACGTGCCAAAGCTGGTGTTCAAAACGACTTTGGTCACACGCGGTAATGCATGCACATTCTGCACGCCCAAGCGGGTACGCAAGGCGGGGATGACGGTCGTTCGGTAGAGTTTGAGGAGGCGAGGAGTCATAGAGAATTAGGCACCAAAAGGTTTACCACACTTTGCGCACAAGCGCTGCTTCTTCTTGTCTGTGCCCACGTGCACTTTTGCCCGGCGGGGCTTTCCGCAGGACGCGCACACCAGCATGACGTTGGATTCGTGAAGGGGGGCAAAGAATTCCACTTTCTGTCCCTTGTCGCGGGTCTGCTTGCTGCGGATGTGGCGCGTGCGCTTGTTCAAACCATCCACAACCACCAGGGCGCGCTCAGGAAAGACCTGCAGGACTTTGCCCTGCTTGCCGCGGTTGCGTCCGCTCACTACTTGTACCTGGTCGCCAGTCTTGAGTCGCATACAATTACAGAACTTCAGGAGCGAGAGAAATGAGTTTGCTGTAGCCCATGGCCTTCAATTCGCGAGCCACGGGTCCAAAGATACGGGTGCCTTTGGGCTCTTTGGACTTTGGGTCAACAATCACCGCAGCGTTGTCATCGAAGCGAATGTAGGAGCCGTCCACGCGACGGTACTCTTTCCGCTGGCGCACAATGACGGCGTGGTACATTTCACTCTTCTTCACGGCGGCATGCGGCACCGCAGCTTTCACCACGACCTTCACAATGTCGCCAATCTGCCCGTAGCGCTTTTTGTAGCCATTGAGCACAGTGATCACCTGCAAGTCGCGGGCGCCAGTGTTGTCGGCAGAAACGAGTTTTGAGCGAAGTTGTACCATAGGAGCTTACGCGGTGGGGGTGAGCACGCGCCACCGAACGGTCTTGGAGTACGGCCGACATTCCACAAACTGCACTTTGGTTCCCACGGGGAAAGTCCCCTGCTCTGCGTGCACGTGGTACTTCTTGCTCACGCGGTAGCGCTTGCCGTACTTGGGGTGCACCAGAATGCGGTCAACCCGAACCACAATGGTTTTGGTCATCGCATTTGCGGTGACAACCCCACTGAAGGATCGAGGCACGCGGGTTTTGGGAGTTGCAGTTTCCATACGAAATTAGACTTTAGACGGAGTGTGCGGCTTGCGGAGGAGCGTGAGAATGCGCGCAATCATCTGCCGGACTTCCCGGACTTCCCGCACATCCTTGTGGCTGTCTTGCGCCACCCGGAAACGGAGGTCGCGCACGCGCTCGCGTGCTTCAGCCAGGTGCAGGCGAAGTTCTTCGGCGGTTTTGTTCTTCAGTTCTTTGAGTGTGAGGTGCATAGGACTCTACAGGGTTTCGGCCTTGGTGACAAACCTCGTCTTCACGGCCAGCTTGTACGCCGCCAATTGCATGGCGCGCCGCGCGACACTTTCAGCAACGCCATCCAGTTCAAACATCACCGTGCCGGGTTTGATAATGGCTACGTAGTGATCAACTGGGCCTTTGCCGCCACCCATGCGAATTTCTGAGCCTTTGAGGGTCACGGGCTTGTCGGGGAAGATGCGGATCCACACTTTGCCACCGCGTTGCAGCAAGCGAGTCATGGCACGGCGGGCAGCTTCAATCTGCCGCGCGCTAATCCATCCTGACTCCAAAGCTTTCAAACCAAAGGCGCCGAAACTCACGCGGAGTTTTTGCGTGGCATTCCCGCGGATGTGCCCGCGGTGGTGCTTTCGGTGTTTGACCTTCTTGGGAGTAAGCATAGAAATAGTTACTTGACCTCGGGTGGAGTGCCGTCCTTCTTGGCGAACACGTCGCCGCGGTACAGCCAGACTTTTACGCCCACGGCACCGTAGGTGGTGAAAGCAGCGCCGCGACCAAAGTCAATGTCAGCACGAAGGGTTTGCAAAGGGAGTTTGCCCCAGCTGAGCGCTTCCGTGCGGGCAATGTCTGAGCCATTCAAGCGGCCGGCAACCATCACTTTCACCCCTTGGCCACCAGCTTTCTTCACCTGCTCAATAGACTGTTTGAGGATGCGGCGGAAAGGCAAACGGCGCTCAATTTGCTCAATCATGTTCTGCGCCACCAACTGCGCGACCAGTGCTGGGTTTGCTACTTCCTGAATGTTCAGACGGAACTTCATCTTGGGTGGGAAGTAGGAAGCCAACTGCTTCTTCAAATCTTCCACTCCCGCTCCCCCGCGACCAATGACAATGCCAGGTTTCGCCGTCGCGATCGTTACGGTAATGGCATTCCCAGAGCGCTCAATTTCCACGCGGGAAACAGCAGCCGCCTTCAACTTCTTGCGGATGAAGGACTTTACCTTCACATCCTCTTGGAGCTGGCTGCGGAAACCACGCACGGAGAACCACTTGGAGCTCCATTCCGTGGTGATGCCGAGGCGAAACGCGGTTGGGTGAACTTTCTGTCCCATACAATTAGCTTTTTGCCGCTGGGGCTTTAGGGGTGACGGACGCAGGCTGTTTCTCGGCCTTTGCTTTTGCCACAGGGGTGACGACGGGGATATCACGATGCGCAACGGAAAGCGTGATGTGCGATGCATGCTTCAGAATCAAGGCAGCGCGACCCATTGCGCGGGGGCGGTAGCGTTCCAAGCGAGGTGCCATGTCAGCCGTAATTTTTGCAATGTGCAAGCCTTCCACTTTCTCCCCGGCTTGTTTGGCATTGGCAACGGCCGAGTCCAGGAGTTTCCGCAGCGGACCTGTGCTGCCTTTGGCCAAATGGGTGAGAATATTCTGCGCTTCAAGCACGGCTTTGCCCCGAATCAGGTTAGCCACCAACCGCACTTTCCGCGAGGAAATGCGCAAGTGCCGCAGTGTGGCCGAGTACAGCTCGGGCGCCACGACGGCTGGCTTCTTCACTTTTTTGGGAGCAGTTGCCATAGGTATGCCTTACTTCTTCGCTGGAGCTGGTGCAGCAGCGGGCTTGGTTGCAGCGGCTGCAGCCATTTCGTTCTCCTTCTGCATCTTTCCGCCGTGACGGACAAATTTCTTGGTTGGTGAGAACTCACCCAGGCGGTGACCCACCATGTTCTCCGTAGCATTCACCGTTACGTGGACGCGACCATTGTGCACGCCAAAGCTGAAACCCACCATTTCCGGTGTAATGACGGAATCGCGGGACCAGGTTTTGATGATCGTCTTATCACCTTGGCGAAGCTTACCAACTTTCTTCAAGAGCTTCGGGTGGGTGAATGGACCTTTTTTAAGCGAGCGGGACATAGGTTAACGGTTCTTTCGAGGTTTGAGAATGAATCGGTCGGAGAACTTGCCCTTCTTCCGGGTGCGAACGCCCAAGGCGGGTTTGCCCCACGGCGTCTTGGGGTGCTTCAGACCAATTGGTTGGTTACCTTCACCACCACCGTGTGGGTGATCCACCGGGTTCATGGCTTTCCCACGAACCGACGGACGGAAACCCAGGTGGCGCGTGCGGCCAGCTTTGCCCAAGCGCACATTGCCATGGTCAATGTTAGACACCTGACCAATGGACGCACGCGCATGTGCAGCAATCATTCGCACTTCTCCAGATGGAAGTTTCACCTGCGCCATGCCCGCGTCTACGGACATGAGGGTTGCCGATGAACCAGCCGAGCGGACAATCCGACCCCCACGGCCAGGTTGCAATTCCACGCTGTGCACCATGGTGCCAGCAGGAATATCTTGCAACGGCATCCGATTTCCTGGATCAAGTTCGACACGCTTGCTGGCACTCAGGATCTGCATGCCAGGCTTCAGACCAGTTGGGGCAATGATGTAGCGCTTCTCACCATCCGGGTACACCAGCAGCGCAATGTACGCAGTGCGATTTGGATCGTACTGAATGCTGTCGACTTTGGCTGGAATGTCCAGACGCTCTTGCAAGCTGTCCAAATCGCGCAGCATGCGCTTGGCCCCACCCCCGCGGTGCCGGGTGGTGATTTTCCCCTGGTTGTTGCGGCCGGCGTTGCGTTTCCGGATGGACAGCAGGGACTTCTCGGGTTTGCCCTTGGTCACCTCTTTGTTCCACGGCGACACACTGGCAAAGCGGCGAGATGGACTGGTTGGTTTGTAGGAGGTAATGGCCATACACTTACTCGCTGATGTTCAAATGCTTGTCGGCCGGCACCGAGACAATGGCTTTCTTCCACTCTTTCTGGCTGCCTTGCATCCGACCAAACCGAACGGCTTTCCCGTGCACCACCTGCGTGCGCACCATGGTTGGCCGAACGCCGTACGCCGCGTGAATGGCCTGCGCGATTTCCACTTTGGACGCCCGCTTGGCGACGGCAAACGTGTACTGGTGGATTTGCTGCAAGCGAGTGGCTTTTTCGGTGATCAACGGACGGAGGAGGACACGGTACGCGTGGCGGGTGTCACTCTTCAGGACGCGCGCTTCAGCCTTCACGGGCTTTGTCGTTTCTTTTGCCTCAGCCTTTTTCTCCTTAGGCGCATCCGAAGTTTTCACCACATTCGTGGGTTTCTTCTCTTGGCCAACGGCCTCGTGCTTTTTTCGGAATTTATCAAGCAGGCTCATAGAATTACGCCTTGGCTGCAGCGGCGAAGAAAGTTTTGCGAATCACTGGCAAGCTATCCACGCTGAGGACAACACGATGTGCGCGCAGGACGTCGTAGACATTCAGGCTGTCGGAACGAAGCACGGTGATTTCCGGGTGGTTCCGCGTCGCCCGAACAATGACTGCGGAGTGTGCAGCAGGAACCAGCAGGGCACGCCGTCGTGCGGAAAGCTTGGTCAACAGCGTGTGGACGCTCTTGGTCTTTCCATCCGTTGGCATACCTTCCACCAGAATGACGTGCTTAGCCGCAACTTGGGCAGACAGCGCCATGGCCAGTGCCTTCCGCTTGGCTTTCACGTTGATCTTCTTGGTGTGGTTTGCTCCCGTACGTGGGCCAAAGGTGACACCACCCCCGCGCCACTGTGGGTTGCGAATCGAACCCGTGCGTGCGCGGCCAGTCCCCTTCTGCTTCCAGGGCTTCTTCCCACCACCCCGCACTTCGCCTTTGGTCTTGGTGTGCGCCAGTCCCAACCGCTGGTTAGCCAAGTGCGCTTCCACCACGTCGTGCAGTAAACCCGTGTCTGGCTTGACGCCAAAAATGTCTGCGTCCAACGCCAACGTCTTCTGCTTTTCGCCAGTCACGGAAAACACATCCAGGGTCAACTTTTCGGGAGTGGGAGTTTTCGTCGCGGGCATACAGGTTACGCAGTTTTCCGGATCAGCACCAAACTACCCCGGCTTCCGGGAATGGCGCCAGAAATTGCCAGCAAATTTTTGTCAGCCAGCACTTCCACAACTTTCAGGTGTTTGACCGTGGTTTTCTCCCCGCCCATGCGGCCAGCCATGCGCAAGCCCTTCATCACGTGCTGGGGGAAGGTTGCACCAATAGACCCTGGGGCGCGCAAGTTGTCTTTATGGCCGTGGCTCGCCGGACCCCCACGGAAGTGGTGCCGCCGCACGACGCCTTGGAAGCCTTTGCCTTTGGAGGTACCGCTCACTTCCACGGTATCACCAGGGGTAAAGACTGAAGCATCAACTTTCGTTCCCCGATCCAAACCTTTTGCATCCTCCACCCAAAATTCTCGCAACCACTGGCTGGGTGCCAAATCTTTCAAATGGCCAGTGCGTGCCTTTGACATGTGCTTCGCTTTGCCAAAACCAAGCTGGATGGCCGTGTAGCCATCTTTTTCTTGGGTTTTCACCTGGGTGACCACGCACGGACCTGCTTCCAGCAAGGTCACGGGCACAACGTCACCGTTGTCGGCGAACCGTTGGGACATCCCAATCTTTTTGGCGAGAATGAAGCTCATAGTTACAGGTAAAGAAAAATCTGGCGGTCATACTGCCAGATGGACTGATTCGCCTTTGGCGAACACAGACTATCGGCAAATCGTTATCCAGGGCTTCGCGCAACCAGTACAAGTCTTCTTGGCCCCAGAACCTATTAGCCTAACGATGGGCACACTTGGTACCCTCTGCGCACGGGGTGACATTCGTCATCGCGTGGGCGCAGGGCACTGCAGCTTCCTACATTTTAATTTCCACGTCAACCCCGGCCGGTAAGTTCAAATTCATGAGCGCATCCACGGTCTTGGCTGTAGGGTCAACGATATCCAGTAAACGCTTGTGGGTTCGCATTTCGTACTGCTCGCGGGAATTCTTATGCACGAAGGCGGAGCGAATGACGGTGAAGCGATTCTTCTCCGTGGGCAACGGCACTGGTCCGCGCACGCTCGCACCCGTCCGTTTCACGGTTTCTATAATCGTGTGAATGGACTGGTCAATGATCTTGTGATCATACCCACGAATGCGGATGCGAATCCGCTGGTGGGATTCTTCCTCGGGGGCAAGCACAGTCTGGGGAATGGCGGGTTCAGGCGTTGGCATGGATGGGAAACGTGCAGAAAGAACGGAGAGAGAAACCCCCGCCCCCCGCCAGAGGCGGAGGACGGGGGAAGAAAGTTTACTTCAAAATCTTGGTAATGACACCGGCACCGACCGTGTGGCCACCTTCGCGAATGGCGAAGCGTTGCTTCTCTTCCAAAGCCACCGGGGAGACGAGTTTCACCACGAATTTCAGCTGGTCGCCAGGCATCACCATTTCCGTACCTTCGGGCAACATGATTTCACCGGTGACGTCTGTGGTGCGGAGGTAGAACTGTGGCTTGTACCCTTTCATGAATGGGGTATGGCGGCCACCTTCTTCCTTGGTGAGAATCAGACACTCTGCTTCAAATTCCGTGTGAGGGGTGATGGTGCCGGGCTTGGCAATGACCTGCCCGCGTTCCACTTCGTCCTTCTTGGTACCGCGGAGGAGCAAACCGGCGTTGTCACCAGCTTGACCTTGATCCAGGGACTTGTTGAACATTTCAATGCCAGTCACCACGGTCTTCTGCGTGGCGCGGAGGCCAACCAGTTCCACTTCGTCGTTCACTTTGATGACCCCGCGTTCGATACGACCCGTGACCACTGTGCCACGGCCTTCGATGGAGAAGACGTCTTCGGCAGGCATGAGGAATGGCTTGTCCAAATCGCGCGCTGGATCAGGAATGTACTCGTCCAACGTTTTGACCAATTGGAGGATAGATTCCTGGCTGGCCTTGTCCCCTTCCAGGGCTTTCAAAGCTGAACCACGGATGATTGGGGTGGTATCCCCTGGGAATTCGTACTTCTTCAGCAAGTCGCGGATTTCCACTTCCACCAGGTCAATGAGTTCCGCGTCAGACACCATGTCAACTTTGTTGAGGAAAACGACGATGTAGGGCACGCCAACCTGTCGAGCCAAGAGAATGTGCTCGCGGGTCTGGGGCATGGGACCGTCAGCAGCAGAAACCACCAGAATTGCGCCGTCCATCTGGGCTGCGCCGGTGATCATGTTCTTCACGTAGTCCGCGTGGCCTGGGCAGTCCACGTGCGCGTAGTGGCGCTTCTCGGATTCGTACTCAACGTGTGCGGTGGCAATGGTAATACCACGTGCCTTTTCTTCAGGCGCGTTATCAATTTGGTCAACCCCTTTTTGCTGAGCCATCATCCCGTTGTCCGCAAGGGTCTTCAGGATTGCCGCAGTGAGGGTGGTCTTTCCATGGTCAACGTGGCCAATGGTTCCCACGTTCACATGGAGCTTCGATCGGTCAAATTTGTCTGCCATGGTCGTTACGGTTAGCGAAGTAAAATAGTGAGAAAAAGTAACTACGGCTGAGCCTGCAGGCAAACCTGCAGGTGCAGGAGCGAGTATAGCAGGGGTTCGCAAATGGCGCAAGTCTTCACCCCTGAAACGCCATTCCAACACATCTACTGAATCGTGTCAACTTTCTGGCTACACTCGGGTGGTTTCTCCAGCGGCTTTGGCAATCAGCTCGGCTGCAATGTTCTTTGGTACTTCGGCGTAGTGGGAGAATTCCATGCTGTACGAGGCTCGGCCTTGGGTCATGGAGCGCAAGCTGGTGGCATAGCCAAACATCGCTGCCAGCGGTACTTCTGCATCAATCACGCGCATAGAGCCACGATCGCGCATTTCCTTAATTTGCGCGCGTTTGGAGTTCAAATCACCCATCACGTCACCCATGTTCGCTTCTGGGGTAACCACTTCTACTTTCATGATTGGTTCCAAAATCACGGGGGTAGCCTTCTTCACAGCAGTCTGGACAGCCATGGAACCCGCAATTTTAAAGGCGATTTCGGAGGAGTCCACATCGTGGTAGCTACCGTCATAGACCGTTGCTTTTACGTCTACCATGGGGTACCCGGCAATGACGCCGCGCTCCAATGCTTCGTGGATCCCTTTGTTAATGGGCTGAATGTACTCGCGGGGAATAGCACCACCCGTCACTTCGTCAATGAATTCGTAGCCTTTCCCCTTCTCATTGGGTTCAACTTTGACCCAGCAGTGGCCGTACTGCCCGCGACCGCCAGTTTGGCGAATGTACTTCCCTTCACCTTCGGCCGTGCCTTTGATGGTTTCCTTGTACGCTACCTGAGGCTTACCTACGTTGGCCTCCACTTTGAATTCCCGCTTCATGCGGTCAACGATAATATCCAAGTGCAATTCGCCCATACCGGAGATGATGGTTTGGTTGGTTTCTTCGTTGAATTTGACGCGGAAGGTTGGGTCTTCTTCTGCCAAACGTTGAATAGCCGTGCCCATTTTCTCCTGGTCAGCTTTGGTCTTGGGTTCAATGGCCAGGTCAATGACCGGCGTGGGAAAGACAATGCTCTCCAAAACCAATGGATGGTCTGGGTCGCAAATGGTTTGGCCAGTGAATGTGCTCTTCATGCCCACCGCAGCGGCAATGTCGCCGGCGTACACTTCGTTCACATCTTCCCGGTGGTTGGCATGTAAACGGACAATGCGGCCGATGCGCTCTTGGTTACCCGTGCTGGTATTCAGCACGTAGGAACCGGCTTTGAGCATGCCAGAGTACACCCGGAAGAACGCGAGTTTGCCCACAAACGGGTCAGCCGCAATTTTGAAAACGAGACCAGCAAAAGGCTTGGTGTCATCAGGTGGGCATGCAACCGGCTCGTCTGTCTTTGGATGTTTCCCAACGACCGGTGGCACGTCCAGCGGATTCGGCAGGAAGTCAATGACTGCATCCAGCAGCGCTTGAACACCTTTGTTCTTCAAAGCAGAGCCGCACAGCACTGGCACCAGTTTATTCGCAATGCAGGCCTTTCGGAGGGTAGCCTTCAGGGCATCAATCTCAGGCTCCTTCCCTTCCAAATACTGGCTCAGCAAGGTTTCATCTTGCTCCACAATGGCTTCAATGAGGCTGTGGCGGTACTCTTCCACTTTTTCCTTCATGTCTGCCGGCACATCCGTTTCTTCAATGTCTTTCCCTAAATCGTCCTTGGAAATGTAGGCCTTGCGGGTAAACAGGTCGATGAGACCCGTAAACGTCTCTGCCGCGCCAATGGGCAGCTGCAGTGGATGAGCATTCGTGGTCAAACGTTCGTGGATGCTCTTCAGATCGTAGTAGAAATCCGCGCCCATGCGGTCCATCTTGTTGATAAAGCAAATGCGGGGCACGCCAAACTTTTCAGCCTGGTGCCAGACGGTTTCGGATTGGGATTCCACACCCGCTACGCCGTCAAAAACCACCACACCACCATCCAGCACGCGCAAAGATCGCTGCACTTCCACGGTGAAGTCAATGTGGCCTGGGGTATCAATCAGGTTGATGCGCTTGTTCTTCCAAAAGCAGGTAGTTGCGGCGGCGGTAATGGTAATCCCGCGCTCTTTCTCCTGTTCCATCCAGTCCATTTCCGCTGCGCCTTCGTGCACTTCACCAATCTTGTGCTTCTTGCCGGTGTAGAAAAGCACACGCTCGGAAACCGTGGTTTTTCCCGCGTCAATGTGGGCAATAATGCCAATGTTACGGGTATCTTCTAAGGAGTATTCTCTAGGCATACTGGGTTTGAAAAATCGCTAGTTATAGAAACCGCGGCACACGCGGCCGCAGGAAAAAGTCGATTGCCACAGTTGAGCGAAAATTCGCTTTTCTTATGCAAAGTGAGCGAAAGCACGGTTGGCCTCTGCCATGCGGTGCACGTCCATTTTCTTCTTCACCGCATCACCTTCATTGGCCAAGGCAGACAGCAATTCTGCAGCCAATTTCTGCGCCATGGGTTTCCCCTTCTTATTCCGCGCTGCGTCCAGCAACCAACGGTAGGCCAGTGCCATCCGACGATCACCGCGGACTTCCATGGGGACTTGGTAGTTTGCACCACCCACGCGCTTGGCTTTCACTTCCACCACCGGCGCCACGTTGCGGATGGCTAGATCAAAGCTCTCCATTTCTGGTTTACCCGTCTTCTCTTTCACAATGGCCAAAGCACCGTAGACAATTTTCTGTGCCACGGTCTTCTTGCCACGCTGCATGACGTAGTTGATAAATTTTGCCAAAGGAATGCTCTGGAAGAGCGGATCTGGGGCAATGACACGACGGGGTGCTTGTTTTCCGCGCATATTACTTGGCTTTTACACCGTAGAGACTGCGACCTTGCTTGCGATTGGCAACACCTTGGGTGTCGTAGACTCCGCGAACAATGTGGTACCGCACACCTGGCAAGTCTTTCACCCGGCCGCCACGAATGAGGACAATGGAGTGCTCTTGCAAATTATGGCCAATCCCCGGAATGTACGCTGTGACTTCCATACCGTTGGACAGCCGAACACGCGCAATCTTGCGGAGTGCGGAGTTTGGCTTCTTGGGGGTGGTCGTGGTCACTTTCACGCACACACCACGCTTAAACGGGCTACCTTCCGGCAATTCATGTCGGTGGCGCTTCAAAGCGTTCAGCACCGGCTGGAGGGCCGGAGTCTTTGATTTCTTCAGGTTTGTATGTCGTCCCAGGCGGACGAGCTGGTTGACCGTTGGCATGAGAAAAAAATGTAGCTAGTGAGAAAGCGCCTCGCTCATCCGTGGGCGGGGAACCGCGACCTCAGAACAGGGCTGAGCGTACCATGAGAAGTCAGGTACGTCAAGGCGAAGTGTGCAGCCCTACGTTAGTCGAGACCCTTCAGAATCAAACTGAACATAAAATCGGTCACTGCGCCAAAAATCCGACTAAGGAATGGCTGACCCAATAATACCACGGCGAGGAGGATAATAAACCCGTATTTATTGAGGTTTTCGATGATATAGTCAAACCGGGATGGGAGCAATTGCAGGAGTTTTGACCCATCCAATGGCGGCACAGGCAGCAGGTTGAAGAGCATGAGCACCACGTTGAACTGCACGCACAGGATGAGAAAAGTGATGAGTAAGTTGTCTGATGGTAAGCTTGAAAACTGCAGTACCAACCGGAGTACCAAGCCAAAAACTACAACCCCCAGGAGGTTGGACGCAGGGCCGGCAAGTGAAACGAGGGCTGGACCCCAGCGTTTGGCTTTAAGGTTGTACGGATTGAATGGCACCGGCTTGCCCCAGCCAAAACCCACCAAAATGAGGGCGATGAACCCAACGGGGTCAACGTGCGCTATGGGATTGAGCGTGACCCGGCCTTCCAACTGGGCGGTAGAGTCCCCTTGCAGCCAAGCCACCAGGGCATGGCTAAATTCATGCACGGTAATGGCCAAAATAATGGCCAAAACCCAAGCAACGGCTTCTAACGGATTCGTGGTGAGGAGGTGGAGGAAGGGCATACGGTCATGGACTTGCCTGAGCGAAAAAGACATGGTAGGCTTCCCGGCACAGCACCCAGCATACCTTATATGGCACGTAATTGCACCATTTGCGGCAAAGGGAGTCTGAAGGCGAATAGCCGGAGCCACTCCAACATTGCTACCATCCGCCGGCAGCATGTCAACCTCCAAACCCTTTTCCTCAAAGGAAAGCGGGTGATGGCGTGTACGTCGTGCGTTCGAACAAATGCGAAGCAAGTGACCCAGGCTGCAGCCAAGGCTGCTGTACCAACGAAGTAGCAATTTGCATGTTGATTGATTAGACCACCAATAGGTGGTTTTTTGGCTTTTCTTTTAATACCAGCGGTGCTACTTTTGAAATATGGGGAAAAAGGAATTCATTTATAAAATAATTATTGGAAATGAGTTTGGTTCTGAGCTCTATTATAATGAATTTTGCAACAAATTTTTAAGAAAGAAAAAACCTAAACCTAAGGAAATTGTTCTTGGTGCCTTATTTTTTTCAATTTTTTTTGAATATTACATTACTGAAATTATCAATCAAGCAATAATACTTTTCAATCATGATGTCACTTTGCAAAGGGAATGGGCTAACAGGATTATTAGGGACTTTCCTTGGAAAAAATTAGAATTTTTTCAGAAGAATTTTCAAGATAATTTCTCAAAAACTATTATTGGTGCAGCAATTAAACTTTCAAAAGAAATTTACCCAGTTAGGAATACTGTAATTCACGGTTATCACTTGAGCTGGATAAAATTTCATAAGGAGGAAATTGAATTCCTTCATAATAAAAAAATATCGAGAAAAGAAATTATTAAATTCCACACAATTTTTTATAGAATTTTTTATCTGATGCCAGGTGTTATAAATGAAATTCAAAATGCTAAATTAGATCAAGAAGAATTTCATGCATGGAAAATGATGTATGCTCGTGATCTTGAAAATAAATACCATCATATATTAACAAAAAATAAAATTAACTATATTAACTTCCACTTAAGGGGAGCAAAGTCTGTTAGTTTCTTTAGATCATTACAAGAATACGCCAAATCTCCGGTAGTAAAGAATTCCTATGGAGGCGCTACGCGTTTTGGGTACCGAATTAAATCAAAGAAAAAAAATTGATGAGTACTTACATTGGCATATTCGACTCTGGCCTTGGAGGCTTGCATGTCCTACAACAAATTGTGAAAAAGTTACCCAGGTATGACTACCTGGCGTATTCGGATACTGCCAATCTCCCTTACGGCACCAAGTCGCCGGCACAAATCTACAAACTCGTCACAAAAGCCCTACACTATCTCTTCGAGCACGATTGCGCTCTGGTAATCTTGGCATGCAACACCGCCTCAGCCCAAGCCTTACGAAAAATCCAAAAGCAGTGGCTCCCCAAACACTTCCCTGACCGGCGCGTGTTGGGAATTGTCATTCCAACCATCGAACACGTAGAGAAGCACAAAGGGAAACATATTGGTATCTTAGCGACACCCAGTACCATTCGGTCAAAAGTTTTTCAAACGGAAATCAAAACTCGGTTTCCTGGAACACAGGTTACGGGAATTCCAACATTCAAACTTGTCCTCGCGGTTGAATCTAAAAAACCGAAATTCATTCAGTCAACGCTACAAACACTGCAGCAAAAGTTTTCTGGTATCGACATCCTGATCTTAGCCTGCACCCACTTTGGAATTATTGCGAAACAAATACAGCGAGTCATTCCACCGGGTGTTAAGGTAATTGTTCCGGCAAATGCACTGCCAGCGCAACTTGCTGCATACCTGAAACGCCACCCAGAAATTGAAAGGAGACTATCTAAGAACAGAAAGCGGACTTTTGTGCGGACGAAAAAAGAAAAGCCGCGAGTATAGTTGTTGGGCTTAGTATACAAGGAGCAACTAGTATGACGCTCCCCCAACACTCGCGGCAGCCGTATCCAACGTCACTCCTGATGGAGAAGTAGGAAGGGTGGCCATTCCTCACTACGGATATGTCCAGGATAGCTCGATTTGATGTACTGTCAAATAGAAAAACCACGACTTTGCAATCGTGGTTTGTAAATTCTTTGCGTACAACATCAAGCCTTGAAGTACGCCATGATAAGACCGTTATTACACTTAAGGTGCGTCACAACATCGAATTCGACACCGAGGGGTTCCCAGGCAGCTATCACTGGTTCGAGCATTACCATAGCTTTCCGCCGGTACTCGTCGATTTGATCTTCGGTCAGTTCCATTCCAACCCCCTCAAACATCCAGAATTCGCACTCACGATTCCACACAAGGTTGGAAGTTTTGTCCCAATCCCCATACTTCTCCTGAAGTAATTCTGGCAATGCCGCGGTTAGGCTTGCACGAATTTTTTCGCAATGGTCATCGAGCTTTGAACGTAGCTGACGAGACTGTTCCATCGACAAACTATCGATCGCCGCTAGGATTGATTGAAGGTCCATTTTTCCTCCTTTAGGAATTTCTGTTTTTCTGAATACATCAACCTAGCAAACGAGTTACTTACAGTCAATAGGAACCCGCTTTACCAACGCGCCAGCTCGCTAACTCGAAAACTGGCCAACTCGCTATTCTCTCCACTATACTTCCCCCATGACCGAAAAACACCTCACGCTTGTGATTGTGTACGATGATCAGCGCATTCTGCTGGGTATGAAGAAACGCGGGTTTGGGGAAGGTCGGTGGAACGGCTTTGGGGGCAAAGTGCACGAAGGCGAAACGATTGAAGCAGCAGCAAAGCGAGAACTGGAAGAAGAAGCTGGGATTACGTCAGACAACCTCATGGCACGCGGCGTACTCCGTTTTTCATTTGTGGAAAAGCCGGATGAAACCCTGGTCGTCCACCTCTTTAGTACTACGCAATTTTCTGGCGAGGCTACTGAGTCTGAAGAAATGCGGCCACTGTGGTTTTTGCATGCCGCTGTCCCCTACGCGGACATGTGGCCAGACGATATCTTCTGGCTCCCCTTGCTTTTGGAAGGAAAAAATATTCACGGTACATTCCACTTCAAAGACCGGGACACTATCCTGAAAAAGGAAATTCAAGTACAGTAAGCACATGCCACGCCGCCTGGCAGTTGTCACCATTATCATCGTTCTTGCCCTTGGCCTCACTGCCCTGGGGGTGTTTGCGTACCGGAATTTTCGCGGGGCTGGCCCAGCTGTGCAACCCGCACCGCAGGACATTGTGGACCTGCTGGAAAACGCCAACACCCAACCCACGAATACTCAGGCAACGAACACCACACCAACCGCAAATGCAAATGTTTCTACCCAAGTCTCGCACAACGCAACGGGTTTCCCTCTCACCTTACCTGCAGGTTTTTCCATTAGCGTTTTTGCCAAACTGCTGGTGGGAGCCCGGGACATCGCCCAAGATGCCGAAGGAAACTTGTGGGTGAGTCAGCTAACCCAAGGGACAGTGACAAAACTCACGGTGGTGGATGGAAAGGTGACGGAGAAAACGACTCCCTTCCGAAATCTCAGCAACCCCCACGGCTTGGTGCTAGATCCGGACGATGCGAACCTACTCTACATTGCCGAGGAGCGCCGCATTAGCAAAGCACGATTGAACAGCGATGCGCCGCTGGAAAAACTCGTAGACCTCCCTGATGGGAACAACCATAATCGCCGTACCTTAGCCATTGGCTCGGACAAGCGGCTGTACGTGAGCATTGGTTCCAGCTGCAATGTCTGCAATGAGTCAAACCAACAAAATGCAACGGTCTACTCCCTGAACCGCGATGGATCTGACTTCAAGGTTTTTGCCACAGGCTTGCGTAATGCAGCGTTTTTGGCTTTTCGACCAGCGGATGGAAAGCTCTGGGCAACGGAAAACGGCCGCGACCTGCTGGGTGACAATCTCCCACCAGATGAAGTGAATATTCTGGAAGCCGGCAAATTCTACGGCTGGCCATTTTGCTACGGCAACAATGTGGCAGACCTGAACTTCAGCCGGAATGCGGCCACACGCTGCGCTACTGCCGTTCCTGCACATATCAACCTGCAAGCACACTCTGCCCCACTTGGTCTGGCCTTTATCCCAGATACCGAAGCCTGGCCAGCAGACATGCGTGGTGATCTGCTGGTTGCCTACCACGGTTCGTGGAACCGCACCCAACCCACGGGGTACAAAGTGGTGCGGATTGATATCACTGCTGACGGATCAGCTGGTGACACGCATGACTTCATTTCTGGGTGGCTCACGGCAGACGGCGCCTTGGGCAGACCCGTGGATGTGCTACCGACAGCGGATGGCCGATTGTACATTACCGATGATAAAGCCGCGGTGGTGTACCTGGTAACTACCCCGTCGGCAAAGTAACTTGTCGAAAGAAAAACACCTCATCATAGAGAAGAGGTGTTTTTCATATTCAGCGGTCTTCAAGAAAAAATACGTTTCTTATTCACTGCAACCCCTTTATCATGCAATTCATCAACAAGGTTGTGCAGGTGACGATCTGTATTCGTCAAATCGAGAACTGCTACTTTAATAGTAACAACATCATCAGAAACACTTTGAAGGCCGTTTTCTAGCCTATCAAGGCTCACATTTTGCTGAGACTGGCTCTGATTGAAGTGTTCAATAATTTCACGGGTATTCTGACGCATAGTCGCGTACAAACCCTTAGTAAAACTGGTAAATTCTTGTTTGGTTAGATATTCGGACATAAATATAGCGGAGTACGAGGTTTCGCCGCTTGTCAGAACCTGAATATAGCATATCCGTTGAACAGGACAATCAACTTTCCACGTCAAAGAAACCCGTACCAATGAACGGAGGAAATCTTAATTCCGGGCGTAGCTCCGCACCAGTGGTCGGGGTAGCCGGACTTGAACCGGCGACCTCTTGCACCCCATGCAAGCGCGCTAGCCAACTGCGCTATACCCCGGCCACTGAAGCGGAAAACTGTTGTTTCTTACTACGTACAAAGCTCGCTTCCCCTAGAACTGCATGTCCTCTTCCATCCGCTTGTAGCCGTGGATCTCTTCTGGGGTGAACCAGTTTCCCAGTTCATTTGCTGCCTCTTCTGGGGTTTCTGAAGCGTGGACCAGATTGTGCACCGAGCGCTTCTCCTTGTTCGCAGCGGCAGCAGAGTCAACCGAGTAGTCGCCACGAATGGTGCCCATGTCTGCCATGTAGGGCATGGTCACCCCGCAAATCTTTCGGACCATGTCCACGGCGTGCACACCCTGAACCACCATCTTCACCACGGGTCCACTGGTCATGAAGTCCAGCAACCACCCGCGCACCATTTTGCCAATCGCCAGGAGATCCGTTGTTCCAAGCTCACCCTGAAGGTCGTAGCCGTACTTCTCGTAGGTTTTGGCGGTCTTCTCCCCCACGCGGGTTAACCATGCATCGTCATTTGGGTAGTGCTTGTGCATTTCATCCTTGGTTGCCCAAATCATTTTTAAACCAATCACTTTCAAATTGCGCTGCTCAAACCGACGGATAATCTCCCCAGTCAACCCACGCTTCACACCGTCGGGTTTCACCAGCACCAGCGTTCGCTCTTCTTTGGGGTGTACTGCTTTCGTCATAAAAAATGCAATTATTGCGTAGCGAGAACGGCGCGCACTTTGTCCACAATGGCGGCCGGGGTGAAATTCGTTTTAATGAAATAGTCGGTTGCTCCGTACTGGCGGCCTTTCTGCACATCTTCTTCCTGGCCCAGGTTGGTGAGCATGATGATGGGCAGAGTAGCGTACTTTGGTTCCTTGCGCAGTGCCTGCAGCACTTGAAAACCGTCAAGCTTGGGCATGATGATATCCAGCAGAACAACCTGCGGGGTGACGGTCTTGAGGAGATCCAGACCAGCCTGACCATCGGCGGCGTGGTGCAGGTCAAAACCTTCCTTGGTGAATTTCGCCGTGTACATTTCTGCAATCAGCGGGTCATCTTCAATGAGCACAACGGTGGGTTTTTGGTTCGTAGCCATACTCAATGGATAGCAGAGCGCTGCGTTTCACGCAAGCGGGGCGGCGAGATTTGCATAGGTTAATTCCCGTTCTAAAGCGGCAGCCGCCTGAAATACCAGGTCTTCCCGGAAGCTGGGGCCAATGAACTGCCCACCCACAGGCATTTTTTTGGCAAACCCAATGGGTTGTGAGAGCGCAGGCACATTCGCTATGTTGGCCGGCACGGTGAAAATGTCTGACAGGTACATAGTGAGCGGGTCATCAAACTTCTCCCCCAGCCGGAACGCGACCGACGGGGACGTGGGACCAAAGAGCACATCCACATCTTTGAACGCTTGCACGAACTCCGCAGCAATTCCCCGCTGCAACTCCAGCGCACGCTTGTAGTACCGGTCAGCATAGCCAGCGGACAGGGTGTAGGTACCCAAGAGAATACGCCGTTGCGCTTCATCACCAAACCCTTGGGAGCGCTCAACCATACTGGTCTGCCAGTAGTTGCCCGTGCGCGCCTGCCCGGTGCCGCCGTACCGAACCCCATCGTACCGCCCAAGGTTGGAAGAGACTTCGCTGGACACAATGAGGTAGTACACGGCCAAACTCGCCCGGGAGAGGGGAAGTGAGATCTTCTTGATGGTTGCGCCGGCTTTCTGCATACAATCAGTTGCTTCGGTAATGCGGGCCACAACTTCTTCGTCCATGCCGGCAATGTCCGTATCCAAAACGCCAATGGTGAGGCCGCGCAAACCTTTGCTCAGCACTGAAGTATCAAACGCAGGCGCCTGCACCGTGGTTGCGTCGAACGGGTCAACCCCTACCAGTGCGGTGTACAGTGAAAACGCATCAGCAACGGTTCTGGCAAATGGCCCAACCTGATCCAATGATGAAGACAGAGCAATGAGTCCGTGCCGTGACACGCGGCCGTAGGTTGGCTTCAAACCAACTGTCCCGCAGAAACTGGCGGGTTGCCGGATGGAACCACCGGTATCTGACCCCAAGGCAACCAGCGCTTGGCTGGCGGCTACTGCTGCGGCTGAACCACCAGAGGAACCGCCGGGCACGCGCGCAGCATCCCAGGGGTTTGTGGTTTTCTGGTAAGCAGAATTTTCCGTTGACGAACCCATGGCAAACTCATCCAAGTTGGTTTTCCCCAGCACCACCGCGCCCGCATCCATAACCCGCTGCACGCTGGTTGCCGTATACGGTGCAATGTACCGTTCCAACATTTTTGAACCCGCTGTGGTGCGCGTCCCGGTAAGGCAAAGGTTATCTTTGACAGCCGTGGGGACACCAAAGAGGCCGCTGGGTTTTTCGCCGTCACGAAGGCGCGCATCCAAAGCCTCTGCCTGCTGAATCGCCTGGCTCCCAAACACTTCCAAATACGCTCCGACGGTTGCACCGTGCCGGTCAATGGCATCCAAGTACGCGCCGGTGACGGCTTCCACGCTCAAATCACCTGCGGTGTAGGCAGCGTGGAGCTCAGGGATGGTAAGGCGACGAGGATCCATAGTTACGCCTTGACGCCCGGAGCAACAATAGAACGCCCTTCCAGCTTTGCCGCTAAGTCCAGCAGCGGCTCAGTGGCCGTTTCCAGAACTGCATCTTTGGCCAGGTCTGCTGCGGCTACTGTCCGTCGCTCCGTTTGCACGGTAAGGCCTTTGCCAACCTCTTGCACCTGATCCACGTACTCCACAATTTTGGAAAGCTGGTCAGCAAATTGCTCCCGAACCCCGGGGGTGAGCTCCAGGCGGGCAAGCTTGGCCAATTTTTCTACTTCTTCAGGGGTGAGTTGCATGGCTAAAGTATAGCATTTCCCATGCGTGTAGTGCGTCGCATACACATTACCAAAGAGCTACACGTTGGATTTCCTCCTTCGTTTTCGCACGAAAAAACCAACCCCAAGCAAAGCTACCAACAAAACCCAATTGACCAGCAAGACCCGGCTATCCTGCCAGCTTACCAGGAATGGTGGGTGGTAGCTGGAAAATGGGTAGAAAATTTGCGTGGCATAGTCACCGTCATGCATGGTCATATCCAGGAGGATGTGCAAACCCCAGCCAACTATGGGGAAATACAGTTTGCGAAAAACCAGGGATAAGCCAACGCCAACAATGACCCAGGGCACAAAACTGTGCAGCAGGGTGTACGGCAGCATCCAAACATCTGGGATGTTGTAGTGCGGGATCGCGGCGCTGCACACCCAACCCGGGGTTATCCAGCACAGTTGCCGTAGACCGTCCTGAGAGATGACGTACAGCAACGGCCCGGCCATCCCTAGGTCTGACAGAATGCCCCACAGTGCAGCCACCCAGCGCCACCGCGCGTTGGGGAATAGCGCGGCTGGCCACAAGGCATGGGAAAGGGTGTCCATGCTACCCTAGCAACTTTTGAAAAGCCTGCTCATCAATAACCTTCACCCCCAGGGCTTTCGCTTTTGCCGCCTTGGAGCCTGGATTCTCCCCTACCACCACGAAATCCGTTTTCTTGCTCACGCTGTCTGTCCACTTCCCGCCCGCCTTGCGAATTGCTTCCTTTGCGGCATCGCGGCTGAAATTTTCCAGCGCGCCGGTCACCACAATGCTCTTCCCAGCCAAAGGCCCTGACTGCTTCCCAGCAGCAACCGGAAGAATGCGCACCCGGCTGGCCAGCGCCTGCAGCATTTTCTTGGTTTCTGGATCTTTGAAATACGCATGGATACTCTCAGCCACCACCAAGCCAACATCTGGGACGGCCTGCAGCGTTTCCGCATCAGCTTGCTGCAGCTTTTCCAGCGTGCGGAACTGTTGAGCAAACGCGCGGCTGGTTTGCTCACCCACATGCCTGATGCCCAGGCTGTTGATGAACCGCCAAAGCTCCACTCCTTGGCGCTTGGCCTCAATGCTGGCTATCAGCTTCTTTGCTGAGGTTTCCGCAAAGCGTTCCAGCGGTGCAATGTCTGCTTCAGTCAGTTGGAAAATATCCGCTGGGGTGCGGATCAAATCTGCATTCCATAGGGATTCCAGAATTTTGGGTCCTAGGCCAACAATATCAAACGCAGTCTTAGCGACAAAGTGCTGCAGGTTTTCCATTTGCTGCGCAAAGCACTTCTTGTTGGTGCAGTAGTACGCAACCTCACCGGCGGGATGTAGCACCGCTGCCTTGCAGATTGGACAGCGCTTGGGCATCTGAAACGCTGACGTCCCTTTGGGTCGGAGCGCTGGGAGAACCTGCAGAATGTCAGGAATAATTTCCCCAGCTTTTTGAATAATCACCGTATCCCCAACTCGCACGTTTAAGCGGCGGATTTCGTCCAGGTTATGCAAGGTTGCACGGGAGACGGTGGAACCGGCCACCTGCACGGGTCGGAGATGCGCCACAGGTGTGAGCGCGCCAGTCCTCCCTACTTGTACGGCAATATCTTCCACCACGGTGGTGGCTTGCTCCGCCGGGTACTTGTACGCAATGGCACCGCGAGGGGTTTTCCCCACCACGCCCAGCTGCCGAACCAATGCAAGCGCATTCACGCTGATCACATTCCCATCCATCCAGAACGGGAGCTTGGCTCGAACCTTATCAATATCTTTGTGGTACTGCTCAATTTCTGCCAAAGTGTGGCACAGCCGATTATGCTTACCGCTGGTAAAACCCAGTTCAGCCAGCATTCCGTGCACTTCGGCGTGCGTGCGCAGTCCAATGTCCGTCACCATGTCATATGCCAAGAAGGAGAGTTTCCGGTTGGCGGTTATTTTTGGGTCAAGCTGGCGAACCGCACCGGCCGCGGCATTCCTGGGGTTGGCGTACAGCGGCTGCCCAGCGGCTGCTTGCTGCTTGTTCAGGGTGTCAAACACACTCCGAAGCATGAACACTTCACCGCGGATTTCCATGGTTGCCGGAAGTTTCCTGCTGGTCTGCCGCAGCCGCAAAGGAATGGCGTCAATGGTCTTTGCATTCTGCGTGACGTCTTCTCCCACGCGGCCGTCACCGCGGGTAGCCGCACGGGTGAGCACGCCGTCCTGGTACGTCAAACTCAGTGCCAGCCCATCCACCTTCAGTTCCGCAAAGTACGAAAGCTTCTGCTTTGCTGGCAGTAATTTCCTGATGCGCGTCTCCCAGTCTGCAACTTCTTCCGGGCTAAAGACATCGTTCAAGGAGAGCATGGGAACCACGTGCGGCGCCTTGGTGAACTTGGCCAATGGTTTGCCACCCACCCGCTGGGTCGGCGAATCCGGGGTAAGTAAATCTGGGAACTGCGCTTCCAGGGATTGCAGCTCATGCTTGAGTGAATCAAGCGCGGCATCAGGAATTTCGGACTTGTCCAAGACGTGGTACTGGTACCGGTAGTGGTCAATCTGCTGGCGAAGTTTGGCAACGCGAATTTTGGCTTCGGCTTTAGTCATAGGGGAAAGCTGTAAGCCATAGGCTAGATGCCGTAGGCAAAGACTGCACTTCACGGTATGCTGGGGAAACCATGCATGTAGTATACCGCAGAATCCTCATTGTGCTTGCCTGCGCCAGCCTGGTTGCTCTGGGCATTTTGGCGTGGGGTGCACGGCAACTGACGACAGACAACACACAACAGACAACGATTGATACGCAAAAGCACGATCAAGAGAGCATCATGACCTTTGCCGTGATTGGCGACAATGAAGGTGATAATCCTGCGTACCGGAGTTTGATTACCCAGATTGCGAAAAACAACCAGGTGCAATTCTTGCTACACGTCGGTGATGCAACGGCACATGGAACTGCCCAGGAACACGCTGAGCTGAAAAAGCTGCACCAGGAGCTAGGTCTGACTATCCCTGTCTACGCTGTACCAGGCAACCACGACATCATTGACGACCCTGACCGAAAAAACTGGAACGTAACCTACGGTACACCGTGGCGATCTTTGGATATTGAAAACGTCCACTTGGTGTTGCTGGACAATGCTGAACGGAAAGTAGGTTTTCCTGCTGAGGAGCTGGACTGGCTGGAGCAAGATCTTGCCGCGGTGCAGCCGGACAAAATGACTATCCTTGCCTACCACCGACCATTTGGCTACCCCTTGGCAGACATCCTGGGTGATGATGAAACACGCACCTCCCGCAAGAGCAACGAACGCTTCTTAGAAATCCTGGCCAAGCACGACGTTGCCCAAATTTTCACCGGCCATTTGCACACCAAGATTGATTTTCCGTTGGTGGTGAGCTGGGACAACACCAACAAACCCACGAAGTCCATTCCGATTACGGTGTCTGGGGGCGGCGGTCAGCCAATCCAAAATGCCCTGGGCGGCTTGCTACCCCAGAAGTTTCACGCGTTGGTTGTGTCGGTCAGTAAAAATGCAGTCTCGCTGACAGAACTCACTCCGTAACTTACGGACAAGGTCCTTCGGTTGGGTCACGATACGTGAGGTGATTCAGAAGTTCGTAGCTCACCCCCGTCGTATCTCCTCCAAAGTTTATGTTGATACTTGGGGGCGGTGTCTTTGTAGAAATTGTGAATTGATCAGTAATAATACACGAACCACTTCCGACAGCATTGACGGTTTCCGTTGTTCCGCCTGATGTTGGTAAGGTAACGCTCCCGCTATATCCAGTGGTATACAACAGACGAACATAGTATTTACACGGAGCAGTATCGCATGAAGTGAATGGATTCACTAATGGATCGGCATTATTTTGAATTGCAGCTGATCCAACTAAAGTAGGGGTGTTAGGTGCTGGGGCAGTGTACGGTCCATACCGCAAAATTTCATCCGTCGTTGATTGCGCTTTGTCTTTCGTCAAATCTTTTTCACTGAATATGACAAAGTCAAAGAGGGAGGAAAGGGGTATTGACCAGGGTACGACGGCCAGCAATGCTTGCTGCTGGTTAGCGAACGCGCTGCGTGAAGTGGATTTGATGCGGAGGTGGGAATTCAGCTGCGGGTAACTGTTGATTGTGAGATTTGCAACATCACCATTTGCATTCGTTCCCTCCGGCGCCAAAGCTGTAATGCGGATCCGAAAACCTGCGTACGTTCCTGGAAACGCCGGGTAAAATTGGGTAAGTGGGACAACGAAACCGTCGTACGTTACCCCTCCAATCGTACAATTATTTTCAGTAGAGAATTCAGAATACGAAGCTAAGACGCGTTGCGTTGCAGAAACTTGCCCAGTTGTCTGCAGCCAAGCAACCCAGCTAATTTCAAGGACTTCATCACTGGTCGTGTCGCCACTTTCAGCAAAAACACATAAACCAGGAGCACCCAGGTTTGTGGTGATGGAGGCATCAACATCATAGATTTCCACAAACGTACTTTGATTTTGCTTTAACTCTTTTTGGGTTACAGTTCCACTTGTCACGGCCGTACTCAGGTCAAGATTGAAAGGAAAAGGAGATGCATTTGGCGCAAGGGAGCCTTGTAAAGCCAATTCTGCTGCAGCTAAGGTACCGCTTCGAAGTCCTGAGACTTTGCTGAGTGCCTGCTCAATGCCAGATTCCGCCGCGTAGTAGCCCTGCTGCCCCTGAGTTGTTGTTGCATTAATGCGGGTTTGGAAAACGACAATCGCAACTATCGTCACCCCAATGGCAATGACGGCACTCATGACCATGAGTGCTAAAATCAATGTGACACCCTTTCGCTTTGGTGAAAATTGCTTACGGCGCATACTGGTTCAGTTGTTGCATGTTTTGGAAGACCCGGCTGGCAACGGTGGTTTGAAAAATATCACTCACGGTATTCTGGCCTACTGTCCGTTGCGCAGCAATGCTGAAGGTCACCCGGGGATGGAGACCAATGACTTCACCAAACTTTTGCGGAATGCAATAGCATGCACGTGGATTTCCTTTTCCAAAAGCGCAATTATCTCCTAGCAAGCCATTCCCATCAATTGTTTGGCAGTGCTCACCCCAACGACAGATGCTTTCATTGTAGACCCCTGTGACGCCGCCTCCGGGAGGTGTTCCGCAATTTATCGGACCAGTGCCTGCAAAAGGGTCGGCTGAAGGCGACACATAAAAAGTGAAGTTAGTAATCTGCATTGAGACCGGAGTGACGGTTTCCCAACTCTCAGCTGCATCCGTACAGTCGAGAGTAATGGTGGGTACGCAGCGTTGGAGGGTATTCGAGGCAAAACGATAGAGAATCCGCTGTTCAAAGGCATCAACAAAAGCGAGGTAGCTATCACCCGAATTATTCGCCTGACCATCAAGTGAAGTGAATAGACGCTGTCTGCCAGTAGGTAATGGGAATTCACTTTGGTAGAATGCATAGTCAATAGAGCTTTCACGAAGTTCTTGCGACATTTGCTCAATAACTGCCCGAATATCATTTTGCAGTTGCTCTTGGGAAACCGCTCTTCGCTGCTGCTGAATGAATACTACGAGCAATGTGACTGCCATGAGCACCGTCATGGAGAAAAGCGCCATAGTCACAATAACTTCAATAAGCGTAAAACCAGACCGTTGACGGTTCCGAAAGCCAAAGACAAAAAAATTAAAACTGGAGCCAGTCATACAAATACGTTTGGTACACTGCTTTGGTTGAACTCGTTGGCGTTGGCCAGCGTACTTCACTGGTCACCAAAACACCCACCTTCT
Organism: Patescibacteria group bacterium; assembly: GCA_041665345.1. NCBI lineage: Bacteria > Patescibacteria group bacterium. The sequence continues at coordinate 29,959 of JBAYJA010000002.1, read as the reverse complement.
TTGCCCCAGCAAATTCCCCCTTGCAATCATTGTTACTATTCATTGGCATAATTTCCTCCCCACCAGGGGTTCGGCATACTTCACGGGTTGAAACAACTCGGAAGTACTTCGTTGCAGCAAGTGCAGGGTTGCTTGCATCAACGTTTTGCATGTAGGTACCCAGGTAACTTTGCACCCTCGCTCGGGAATCATTCCAAGCTTCATTTGGGTCAAAGGTGAGATCTATTGTGGCTGGTACAAACATCTCCAACTGCGCAGCCACAGTCTGCGTCCCTGGGGGTTTGATTGCCATTTTTGGAAACCCAGTGGTCAAGTGGTATGAAGCGTCATTAATGGTGTTTACCATCATGACGAGGTCAGAGATGTCTAGCTGGTTATCTCCATTAAAGTCACAATCTACCGTTGTTGAAACACCTGGATATGGAAAAGCATCTTGGAGCGGACCACAGAGCCGTGGGAGATCCCACCCAGCAAAAATGTAATTTTCAAGGGCAATGATGTCACATCGATTCACCACTCCTGCAGGAACGGTCTGCCCCGGATTCACAACAATATCCACACCAGTGATGACGTTAGAATCATATCGGACGCAGTTATCCGATGGGTACCCACCGCAGGCTGGAGGAGTAACATCTGCGCCACGTTCGTAACACCAACGCGTGTCTCCGGTAATTTGATAGAAACCCAAAAAGTCAGCTCCAACATCCATGTGAGCCAAAGCCGCGTAATTTTTTGGGACTAATGTAGTGAAAAATTGATCCCATGAAACTGATGCATCACTCGCCCGCATGAGGGACGCACTGTTCCGTAAACTCACCACCAGCTCCACACCTTCCCTCGCTAGATTCTGCGCCACCACGCGGTCTTGGTTTGCTCGGCCAAGCTTAATGGTAGTCATAATGAGTACCAAAGACCCAACAACCGCAGTGATTATTACCCCAATGGCAATAATTCCCTCCAAGAGAGTGGTTCCAGCCGGCAAGCGAAATTTTTTAGATCGCGCAATCGGCATCTGGTGTATCAGTTAACACATTTTTATCAGTCATTATAACGAGTCGGCAATCAGTAGTCCGATTGACCAATCCCATCAATATTTCCACCTTTGACCATGGCGTATGTGCACCATCTGCGGACGTTGGAGCGACATTATCGGTCAGAATCACTTTCCGGCCAATACTCGCAGAGAATGCGTCGCCTGATTCAGAAGTAAATTGGATAGTTGCGCTTAATTCTCGATCAACAGGCACCGCAGAGCTCGTTGGCGCTAAAGTAGAACTCCCATTCCAAACAGTACGATTCCCTCCAAGTCCGGTACACTGCGCGTACGCAACCGCATTACTAATTTTTATATCCTTCACTTGAACTTTTGCATCCCAGACCAGCCGTTCTCGCTTATAATCCTCTAGATGCGGTGGAACACCGGCTCCGTCAGGATCGGTACCATGGTGAATAATGTTATCAGAAGCGTTTAAGAGTAGTTCCGCGTCAGCAAAAACATGCGCTCCAAGAAAGCAATTCGCCTTGCACTGTACTGTGTCAGCATACCAATCATACTCGTTTGATCCACAATCAAATTTAATGACCTCACCTCCAGCAGGTGGCATCAATGCACATCTTTGTACACCTGGTGATCCAGGACAGTCACTGTCTGCATCACACTCACGGTGAATATCATTCTCACAAAACCGAAGTTCATCATTATTATTTTGAGCCTCAGTTATTTTACTACTCGCCGCGGTTTCCTGCGCCAAGCGAATGTGGCTCATCACGCTGGCAACCTCCCGAATCAGCAAACTATTCTCGTTTGACCTTCGGTAATTAGCCAAAAGCACACCTAGCATTATGCCGGTGATGGCAATGACAACCAGGGCTTCAATAAGGGTAAATCCTGCTACTTTGCGCATGAGGGTCTTTTGACTACTGAAATGGTACTAGAAGCCAATGAGCTCCTGGTACCATTCTACCACGACATGCCCAAAGAGGAACGTCAAGATGCCGGCAAGCCCCAGGAAGACGCCAAAGGGCAACTGCGTGCCAAATTTCGCCTTGCCACGGCTAAGCAGCACCGCCGCCCAGATACTCCCAAAAATGTACGAACCAAAGAGTGCTAAGCCACCCAGGGACAAGCCAAGATACGCACCAAGAATTGCCCCTATACGGATATCCCCAGACCCCACCCATCGCCCCTTGGAAAGGAACCATTGGGCGGCAAACCAACCCCCACCAAGGACGGAAGCTAAAGCAATGTGCCACAAGTGCTGCCAGGGCGCATCAGTCCCCACAAACGCATACACCACCTGCAAGATGACGAGCGCTCCCAGAGTTGGCAAACTCACGGCATCTGGCACTACCTTCCGTTGACCATCAATCCAGGCAATGATGAGTAATCCCACGGCACCCACAACACCAATCAGTGCGTACACGCTGGTCCCATGCATCCACCACAGCAACGGTACAAGGATAGCCATGCTTAGCTCAACCAAAATGTACTGGGGACTAATTTTTTTGCCGCACTTCCTGCACTTCCCCCGGAGCACCAGGTAGCTTACAACTGGAATGAGATCGTACCACTCCAAACCTCTCCGACAACGGGGACAGTACGACCGGTCTTTGATTTTCAAAAAACTCTTCCGGCGTGGTAGACGGTAAATGACAACATTCAAAAAACTGCCTATGCAGGCGCCGAGGAAGAAGAGGGTGGTGAGGATGAGTATTTTCATTTTATTCGTTAGGGATTTTTACCTTCTGCATCCATGTTCTGTATCTGGGGGATACTTTCAAATATTTTCTCTAACACCGCTTCAAGTTCACTTCCAACTTCATTGTTCCAAAAACGCAATACTTTCCACCCTTGTTCGGACAACCAAGTATCTCGCCGAACATCATGCATGCGCTGCTCCGGCACCTCATGTCCACTCCCATCCACCTCAACAATCAACCTACAGCTTGGCGCACAAAAATCTGCAATGTACGGACCAATGGGATACTGCCGGCGAAACTTCACACCCGAGAAGCGATGTGCGCGCAGATGTTGCCAGAGTATGGCCTCAGTTTCCGTCTGGTTCTTCCGCAGAGCTCGTGCTTGTGATGTGCGCTTCGTGGACATAACATTCTTCTCCTCTCCCCCGCGCTGCGCGAACCCTCTCCTCTGGTGAGGCGAGGGAGGGGATAAAACAGCAACTGTGAAAACTGCTCGGACACGGAACCTCCTCACCCTCTCCACTCTGTGGGAGAGGGACGCCTTCCTCCATCCGGGTTCACCCGGATGGAGGAAGGCTGGGAGAGGGGAATACTCTTCTGTTTACTGCAACCCAGCCGGGGTTAGGACATGCTTTCCGGCAACCAGTCCAGAGGTGCCACGTTCCAAGGTGAAGGAAATTTCGTACGTCTTCTCATCTGGCACTTTGGACACCAGGTAGTCACCCCCGCGTGGGTCTTTGAAGGAAGCGATGCTGGTCAAATCTTGTGCAAGGTTACAAGTACGAACCGGAGCATTGACCGTGGCACACCCACCTTGGGCCGCACCGGCGTAACTGGCCGTCCGATTGTACAGCAGCAAAAACCCAACCTGCAGCCGCGCCATATCGGCCACGCGTTGGGCATCCCGCGCCTTGGCGCGTTCCCGGCCAACCAAACTCAGCGCCCCAGCAGCCAATGCCAGGAACACCAGGCCAATGAGGACGAGACTTACCATGGAGAGACCTTTTGGTATTGCTTTCATACAGCAAAAAGTATACACGAAAACCCCAAAGAAAACTACTTTTTTAGATCTACAAGACGTTTCTTGATTTGCTCAAGTTGCTGGGAGATAGTTGAAAAAGCAAAGCCTTTTTCCACTACCTCTACAGTAAATGGCGCCAGGGTTTGTTCGACAAGTTGTTGTTCCTCAACTTTCTTCCCCTGCTTCTTATACACATCAGCCAAAGAAATAGCTGCGTCTAAGGAAAAAAATCTATCTCGTTGTAGCACCTCTTTGTATAACCGTTCCGCCTCGGCATTATTGCCCTCTGAAAAAGCAATTCGAGCAGCGACTTGGTATGCAAAAGTGTCTTCCCTATTCCACTGGTAGGCTAAACGGGCTTGATGCTCCGCCTCAGCAAGATCCTTCTTTTGGTGTCCATTCAGCCAAAGCGACTCCGCATATGCCCGACGTTGCATTGGGTCAGCATCAAAATGCAGGGCAGAGGCATAGAGCGATGCAGCGCTCTTGGTGTCTCCGGACTGTGCTGCCCGCTCTGCTCGCCCAAAGCGATTAATACCAAAACCCATAGCCAGACTCAGGAGTGCTACCACCCAACCACCAACAAGAAGTGACCGCCGAAAGATTCGTCGCGTCTCTTGACTGGAGCCCTCTTGGGTTATGAACGGTGAACTCATGAGTCCAAACAGGATTGGCCAACTGAGTGCCACAGCCGGGTGATCCACAAAGACGACACAGGCTACGGCTCCAAGCAAACCAAGGCACGCCACGTATACCCAAGGCATTTTGGCTTTTTGTGCCACCAGTGGTTGGATACTGAAAAAGAGAAAAACGAGGAAAGCGGCAATAGGGAGTATGCCAAAACCTACAATGGCGTCTACTAGTGAACTTGGTGCATGTTCGGCATATACCGAGGCATTCGACGCAAACCGGGGAAAGTAAAAAGTGTAGTTCCCTGAACCAACGCCCACCAACGGGTGTGCAGAAAATATCTGTTGCAGTACATTCATTTGCTGGGTGAGCGCTGCCCAGGCACTATGCCATGCCTGCCACGTGCTTGGGAGTACCCACGGGCTAACGAGGAATATGGCTATAGCAGCAAACAATACCCTCAATCCCCTTCCCTGAGCCCTGATGAGCAGAATAATTGCACAGGCCAAGGGGAGCAACACTGCAGCAGTCAGGAGTAGTGGGTCTTTGCTAACTACAGGAACCCAAGGAATAGACAATGACGTTTTTGTGGCGAGATATGACCAACCAACAATCACCACACCGACAATGACGATACCAATCATCAAGGGTTGCCTATGCTCAGGGGTTAGTGAACGAACCAAAAAGTACACAACCACCCCAGCCAAGAACACCAACCAACCCCGCAGTGCCAAATATGGATTTGCAGCTAGAGCACTGCTGATTAGCCCCAAACCCACACTCAGCCACAAGTACACCGCCGGTTCTCGCCAGGAAAACTTAATTTTTACCAAATAATGAAACGACCATGCGAGAGGAAGCAGCAAAAACCCCATGACCACCAAAGGCCATTTACTGGTAAAACTTGGCAGGAACCAACCTGCAGCTACTGCGATTAGCAGAAAACCCACCGGCAACCAGTAGCGGAGGTACGTCATCATAGCTTAGTCGCAAGGCGTGGAAGTTGGTGCACTTTCTTCCGCTGCTGACTCAGTTGAACGGTATATCCACCAGGATTTTGTAGGATCTGCAGGACGCTCCAATTCAGTTACTAACGCATAAGCTTCTGCACTCACCTGACTTGAATCTCCTTTGCCAACACAAGACATGTACCAAAACTGTTTTGAGAGGTCTGTTGGTCCCACCGTCTGTGCATTTGGTAAACGCGCAATATGTTTGCTTGATCCAACCAAAGCATCGTAAACCACACATCCAAGGCCACACCCTGTTGCATCTGCTCGCTCACCAAGCTGTGCGCCTCCCAAACCTGTCCAAGTAGCAACACCCGCAGCAGTAGAATCAGGGTATGTACTATTATTTGAATCGTAGTATAAGGCTAACCCTGTTGTTAGCTGCTTCAAATCGCTTTTTCGAGTAACATCCCTTGCTTTCTCACGTGTTCCGTTAAGAGCTATAAGTCCGACCGCTGAAAGGATTCCAATGATGGCAATAACCACAAGGAGTTCAACTAAAGTGAAGCCTTTACGGTCGGGTATCATTTTCATGCTACTAGTATAATACAAAGGCACTCGTATTGCTATTAAAAAAACTTTTTACTCTATGGATGAGTATGCCAAAAAAGGACCGCTGGGTCCTTCTTTGGTTTCACTAACATCAAGACTACGAGCAGTAGGTTGCTGCGGGCGTCGTTTCAGCTGCTGTACCATTTGTGGAGTTTACTATCCACATCTGTTTTGTACTATCAGCTGGACGTTCCAATTCCGTTGCGATCGCGTAGGCAGTATTGCCTATTGCGCCAGCAGTGGTACATGAAGCGTACCAATACTGCTTCATGGAGTTATTCGCTCCACCATTTGGTGCTGCGGGCAAACGAGAAATATACTTTTGTCCTGCTACTAACGCATCGAACAGCAAGTCTCCTGCTGCTGAGAACCCAGCAATAGGACCAGAGTCTGCGCGAACCCATTTTACCGTCGTTGTAGCAATAGACCCGGTTCCGGCTGTTGGGAGCGTTGGATTTGTACCTTCGGCATTATCTGTTGTGTGGCCATTCGCAGTTCCCGCATCTGACGATGGGTAATCATTATTCGTGTCATAGTACAGCGCCAAACCCGTGCGGAGCTGTCCCAAATCGCTCTTACGTTGGCTGTCGCGTGCCTTTTCACGAGCACCGTTCAAAGCGATCAAACCGACCGCTGAGAGGATACCAATGATGGCAATGACCACCAAAAGTTCAATGAGGGTAAAACCTTTTCGTTGTGTCATGTCATTGTCACCTCCCTTCAGGGTATCCGTGGAAAATTGATGAAGGCTTGGGTAAAGGGGATCAGTGATCAGTACTGCACCACCCATCTCCTAGACCCCCCACGAGAGTGAGGGAACAAGCCTGCATGCCACGACAAGGATATGTGAATAGTATACCAGGTTTTGCGGGGACTGTATGTAGGGGGTTGCTAGCTAGCGCGCTGGCGATTCCTTGTGGGAAGTAAGAACCACCCCTAGCCCCTCCTTGGAAAGGAGGGGGTTATTATCCAAACCTCCCCTCTCCCTTGTTCCCTCTCCCTCAGCGGGCGAGGGAGACGTTGCACAATCATGCTTTTCGTATTTCCACTTCTTTATTACCTCTATCTTCTACCAATACCGCTATCGAAAACCAAACCTTCAATCTAAACTGTTACTGTATCGCATTGCTCACGTTGTAAATTGGCATGAGAATGGACGACACCAGGAAGCCCACACCCACACCCATGATGAGCAGGATAATTGGTTCAATGAGCGCCACCAGGTTGCGGACCATGCCGTCCAGCTCGTTCTCATAGAACTGAGCGACCTTGAACAAGACCAAGTCCATTTTCCCAGACTGCTCACCCACGCTCATCATCTGGCTGAGCATCAAGGGCACGCTCTTGCTCTTCATAAACTGGGTGGTGATGGAATTCCCATCTTCTACATCCCGGATTGTGGCTTGGAGAATGCGCTGGTAGGTTTGGTTACCAACTACTTCGGAGGTGATGGCTAAGGCTTGGGAAATGGGCACACCGGACGCCAACAGTGTGGACAACGCCCGGGACATGCGGCTCAGATAAATCATGGAAAAAATACTGCCCGCCACTGGGACTTTTAGTTTGATAAGGTCAATTGCCCGGCGGCCACCAGGTGTCCGGCGCCAGGCAACGAAGGCCACAATAATGCCAATGATGAGCAGAATCACAATGTACCATCGGAACCGCACAAAGTCGCTGACCGCGATAAGCGCCTTGGTGGTAAAAGGTAATTCTGTTTCGCTCTGCAAGAAAATTTCCATGAGCTTGGGCAGCACAAACACCACCATGACAATACCTACAGCCAGAACGGCAAAGAGGATGACTGCTGGGTAGATGAAGGCACCTCGTACCCGGCTAATGACGCCGTAATCTTTTTCCTTCTGGTCAGCCAAGTACACCAAGGTTTCGTCCAGCTTACCCGTGGTTTCCCCTGAGCGGATCATGGAGACGAAGAACGTATTGAACACCTGTGGGTACCGTGCCAGGGCAGCCGAAAATTTTGCGCCACCATCCACTTCATCCAGAATGTCGGAGAGGATCATTTTGAAGTGCACATTCTTGGTTTGCCGTACCAAAATACGCAAGGCACGCACAATGGGCACGTTGGCGGAAATCATCACCGAGAGCTGCCGGGCAAAGATGACCTGCTCCTTCACGCTCACCCGGTTAAAAATGTCGGTGCCAAAAAGTTGCGCGCTCTTCTTCCGCTCTTTCAGCGAAATAATCGTCAGGGATTTTTCCCGTAGGGTATCGTACGCAACCGCGTCGGTTGGCGCCACCACAGCTCCAACCACGGTTTGCCCGGTATCATTCTTCGCTCGGTAGTCGTAAATGGCCATAGCAGGGTTTAGGAACGGCTAATCATGAATTTGAAATTGGTGGGATCCAAGGCAACGGCTTCGGCATCATCTGGCTTGATCTCATTTAAGCGTACCAGTTCGGCTAGGGATCGGTCGAGCGACACGCTCCCCTCCTCACGGCTGGTTTGCAGGGTGTTTGCCAGCTGAAGGAACTGCCCATCCCGAATCCCCGCGCGAATGGGGGTGGACGGCGCCAGCACTTCAGAAACCAGGATGCGTCCACCGCCCACCCGGGGCACCAAACGCAGGTTTATGACGGCCTGGAGAGCCTCAGACAGCCTTTTCCGGGCCCAGGTCTGCTCATCCAAGGAAAAAGCCGCCACCATGGCTTCCAGTGTCTGCACCGCCGAATCTGCGGGAAGAGTGGCAATGATAAGCCGCCCGGCATGCGCGGAGCGGAGCGTGGCCTGCAGGTCTTCTGGCTTTTCCAATTCCGAAATCGCCACCACGTCTGCATCCTCCCGGTCTAAGAGATCTAAGCCGTGCGCAACGCTGGGTACGTCTGTACCAATTTCTCGCTGCTCAATGACACTCTTCTCACCAGCCAGGAGAAACTCAATTGGCCGTTCCAGGGTCACAATGCGGCAAGCGCGGGTGAGGTTGATGGTCTGCAGTATGCTCGCCAGAACAGTTGTCCGCCCAGAACCATACGGACCGGAGAGCAGGACCAAGCCGTGGGTAAAACTTGGAATCTGCTCCACAATGGGCGGCAGGCCAAGCTCTTTCACCCCAGGGAGCACGTCCGGAATGTACCGAAGCTCCAAAGCCAAGGAACCTTTCTGGTAGGCCACAACCAGCCGAAAACGCAGCTTCCCTTCCAGGGAAATGGCAACGCGAACATCTCGCTCCTTTTCCAGCAAGGCCAGCTGCGCCGGGGTGAGGGTTGCCTCAATGTACCCACGCAGTTGGTCTGCCGTGAGCACGCTGGCATCTGGCAAGGGTGTTAGCTTCCCATCCACCCGCAGCATGGGTTGGCTTCCAGGAACCAAATGCACATCCGACGCTCGGTATTGCGTCGCTTGGGTAAGGATTGCGGTAATAGCTTGTTGCTCGGAAGTAAGCATGGATGTATGAGGAGGAAGGAGGTTTTTTGGAGGTTGTATCAATCTTTGTCCCGAAGACGAACTTCTTCCTGATAAGGGTTACCCCTCCGCACCGTCCGGGGTGCTTCCGATGGGTCGCACCCGCCTGCTGGCCCCCTTGGAAAGGGGAGGACGGGTTGGGTGGAAAGAAAAGTCATCCGCCTTCCATTATTTCCCATCCCCATTCGTAATTCGTATATTCGTATCTTTTTTCGTAATTCGTAACCCTATTTCACCAATCGCTTCACTTTCGTCACAACCTCTGACGGCATGAAGTGGGCTTTGATGAGGTAGTCCAGGGCGCCAAGCTTGAGGCCTTTCTGCACATCTTCCTTTTGGCCCAAGTTGGTGAGCAAAATGACCGGCACGTCTTTGGTGGCTGGATCGGCTTTCACCGCAGCCAGCACTTCAAATCCGCTCTTCTTCGGCAAGACGATATCCAGCAGCATGATCCGCGGAAGTTCTCTCTTCACTAGCTGCAGCGCTTGCTCGCCATCGGTGGCCAAATTCACCCGGAAACCTTCCAGCTCCAGCTTGGTCACGTACATCCCGGCCAGAAAGGTATCATCTTCCACCAGGAGGATTAACGGTTTGACTTTGCTGGGGGTGGCTTTGGATTTGGCGGTTTTCTTGGGGGGGGTTGGCATAGGGGTGGAAAATGGAAAGTTACTCTTGCGTTGCGCGTAGCACTTCTTCAATGGTCGTCATGCCCAGGATGGCTTTCACAAAACCGTCCTCTTTCATGGTCAGCACACCTTGCCGCTTCGCTTCAGCTTTGATGTCCGCCAGCTTGGAACCGCCGGTGATAATGTCCTGCATCTGCTCGGTAATTTCCAGCACTTCGGCAATGACCAACCGACCTCGGTAGCCACTGTTCCCGCAGCGTTGGCAGCCCTTCCCATGCATGAATGTAAATTTTTCTTTCAGGTTCACTCCTTCTGGAAAGGCACTTTGGGAGGCATTCTGCAGCACTTCCAAAACCTCTTTATGCGTTGCCTCTGGCACGTCAATAGGCTCCCGGCAGCTTTCGCAAATTCGGCGCACCAAGCGCTGGGCAATGACTGTGGAAAGTGATGCCGCGATGAGGAAAGGTTCAACTTTCATATCAATGAGCCGAGGCACTGCGCCAAAGGCGTCGTTCGTGTGCAGTGTGGAAAAGACCAAGTGCCCGGTCAGCGCAGCGTTCACGGCTAATTCTGCCGTCTCCCGGTCCCGAATTTCACCCACCATAATCACGTCGGGATCTTGGCGAAGGATGGAGCGCAGCCCGTTGGCAAAAGACAAACCCACTTCCGCATTCACCTGACTTTGGTTCACCCCCTCCATGTGGTACTCCACCGGATCCTCCAGGGTCACAATGTTAATATCTTCTTTGTTGATCATCCCCATGAGCGTGTATAGGGTGGTGGATTTTCCGGAGCCGGTTGGACCGGTACTGAGTACCATACCTTGGGTGGAGGTGAGGGACTTCTGCAGCACGTCTTTTTCGCGGCCGACGAAGCCCAGATCGGTGAGGGTGAGTTTCTGAGCGGTAGAGTCCAGAATACGCATCACCACTTTCTCATTGCCCATCAGCGGGAGAGTGGAAACGCGCAGGTCAATGCTCTTCCCATCCACTTCCGTATGGAAGCGACCATCCTGCGGCAAGCGCGTCTCATCCAGCTTGAGGTTGGAAATCACTTTGATGCGTGCCACAATGGCCGAGTGCACGTACGGCGGCAGCTTGATGGACGTGTGGAGAATGCCATCCACGCGATAGCGCACCCGCGAACCCTCAGCCGTAGGTTCAATGTGAATGTCCGAGGCTTTCCCTTCAATAGCGTGCCGGAGAATGACCGCCACCATCTTGGATACCGGCGCAGTTTTAATAACTTCTTCTATCCCCTTGTCCGCCAGGCTAATTTCATCCAGGTTCGTGGTGACGGGTTTCTCAGCCCCGGCAGTGGCAGCCAGCGCTTCCTGCACCTCCGCACTCAGGCTGGAGTACTGCTTCAGGATGGACTGCAGAGAGGAAAGCGAGGTAACCGCGTACTCCAGAACCAAATTATTGTTTCGGGCAATGAATTCAATGGCTTCCAGCGCCCGGAAGTTGGCGGGGTCAACCAGGGCCACGGAGAGTTTGGCGCCCTCCTTGGCGTACGCGACCATCTGGGCATTGCTGGCCAGATCGCGCGGCACAAAATTGAGCAATTCCTGTGATAAAACTTTACCCTGCAATTCCACGTAGGGCACCTGAAAAACCACGGAGCGCGCCTTCGCTACATCTTCGTCATGCACCAGGTTCTGCTCCTCCAAAATCTGAATGACCGGCACGCGCCGTTGCTGTGCTTGTCGTTCTGCTTCTGCCTTTTGGGTAGCAGTAATGACTTTCCGCTCCACCAGGACTGCTCCCAAATCCTTCAGTTCTGCTTGTCGGACAGGACTGGTCATAGCTCGCCGAACGGATTACGCCGACCGGCACGCTGCAATTCTTGGTAGCGAGAGGTATTCCCAGTGGTGTCTACACCCAAAACCGTGTAGTACACTGTTCCCGAGGCTGGAGGGCTAACGTCCAGGTAGCTGAGGTTCTGCTCTTCCACAGGTTTGGTTGCATCAGGCGCAATTCCTTTCTCACCGCTGATTTTCACGCCCAACTGCAGGGGGGTAATGGAGCGGTAGACATCGTAGCGGGCTACGTCCAGGGAGACAGACGGCGTCCACGATACAGTGAAGGCCTTGGCATCAGCATTGTACACGACGGTCACACTCTCTGGGGGTTGTGGCGGCATAGTATCCGTAGGCATTGCTTCGGCAGTAGCAACTTCACCAATCACCACGCTATCGTACCAACGGATAGTGTAAAAATGGAGGCCAGCTTTGCCGTCGGCATCGGTAAAACTTTGCTCATCGCTGGTCACTCGGCCAACCCGCTGTCCCAGCATCCCTGCGGTCGTGGAACGGAAAATGTCCGCGGCTTTCCCACTTGCCAGCTGCGGACGAACCCAGCTCACTCGTACCCCGGCGCTGGTTGGCTCCACAGCAATCGACATTTGTGACTCAGTGGTTTGCTCTTCTTTTCGGCCGGTACGCGCCGCAACTTGCGGGCTGGTCAGCTGACCGACGTAGCGCACGAACGCCGCAGCGTACGTCGCCACAGCTTTATCTTTTGCAGTGGTATCCAAGAAGCTCGTGGTCTTCAGGGGGAGGGTGGCCACATTCTGTACCGTCCCGTCCAGGGAGCGATCCAGAGAAATATCCGTGACGTCAGTTAACCCAGCTGGCACGCTCCAGACCACCAGTACAGATTTCCCTGTCCGCACATCAAACGCGCGGAAGCTTTGGGGTGCGGTAACGCTGTTCCGAGGAATGTTCGCCGTGGTCTGCTGCAGCAAATCAGTCCCAACCTTGGGTTGCAGGCTGTAGAAACGTGGATCACGAAAGAGCGACTGACCAAAGTCTTTAGGAACTGTGGCGCGGGGAACCGTGCCTGTGGTTGTCCCGGCATCACCCGAGGTAGAAAACTGCTGGTAGAGCAGGTAGCCGAGAGCGAGAAGCACTAACCCACCTCCTACCAGGAGGAGCATGCGAAGCCGCGAAGATTGTTGGCGATGGACGAGCATGCGCTTAGGGTTCCAAGAAGTAGGAGCGGAAAGAAAATTTGTACGAAGCTTGCGACGTGCCTGCGCCTGGTGCATAAGAAATCGCCGTGAGATCTAGGATTGGCGCCTGGCGAGAGACGACGTTGAGGAAACTTTTCAGTCCTTCGTAATTCAACGCCCCGCCCAAGACCACGGACACGCTCACGGTGCGGAGCTGGCTTGAAGCATTCGTCACACTTCCTGTGGCTCCCGTAGACGACACCGTACTCCCATCACTCACGGCAACGGAGAGTAATTCCATTTTTGCTTCCTTTGCAAACTCCTGCATTTGGCTGAATATCCCAGGAATATCCTTGCCCCGCGGCACCACCAAATTCACCCGCTCCAAGTCTTCGGGCGTCACCAGGTTCAAATTGGCTCGCAAGGCACGCAAGTCATCCAGGTACTGCTGCTTGGTTTCTAACTCTGCCCGTTTCTGGTTGTAGTTCAAACCACCCAACTCCTGCACTTTGGTGTAGCGAGGCAAGATGAAACTGAACAGTCCAATGACCAAGATGAGCAAGCTCACCACGAAGCCAATCACCACTAGGTGACGCTGGAAAAACCGGAGCAGGGGCATGAGACTCAGGGTCATAGACTTGGGGCGGCTTGGTAGAAAACCGTGGGAACCACGCGGAGAGAAATGGAAAAGGTGACAACTTCCGCGGTTGTTGACTGCCCAGGTGCACCCGGGGTTGCGGCGGAAGACTTGGTGCCGGAAGTTATGGTCACGTCCGTAATGAAGTCTTTGGCTTGCTGCATGGTAAGCAGCTGGTCACCCACATCGTTGTAGGTCTTGGCTACAGCAGAGAGGGTAACGGTGCCGGAAACATCAACCGACATATTCGTGTACGTGACACTGGGTAACGTCACGGCTTCCAATTTTTGGAAAAAGCCATCCCAGTAGACGTGCTGATCCAGAATCCGCCGCACGTCACCGGTTAGGCGTTGCAAAACCTGCGCCCGACCCAACGTACCAGATTCCAAGGCAGAGACGCTCACGGTGATGGTATCAAGCTCTGCTTGCACATTCGCCACCCGCGCTTCCACCCGCTTGCTGTACAGCTGCAGGCCAACCACAATGGCGGCGACCAAGACGAGTGCCACGCCAATGGACAAGCCGAAGATCAGCTTATCTTTGGGGGTCACCTCAGGTTGGTACTCCTCCGGCACTAAGTTCACGTCCAAACCACCACCCCGAACCAACTCTGCATTGGTGCTGCCACCTGGCGCAGCCATGCCCACCCGGGCACTCTCCGGCATAGTTGAAGCTACTGGCGCTGACACTGGTTTGAAGGCTGGAGCAGGTGGGGGCACTGGCATGGGAACGGCAGCAGCCACCCCGCTTGGCTGCCCTGGCCGCGGCATACCTGGTGGCGGTGGAGCCCAGGCTGGGGCTTTCCGAACTGGCGGCATTGGCGGCGGAACCACTGGCGCCGTCTTCAGCATGTTCTCAGCTCCGGCTGCAGGCACGGGTGGCGGCGGCACTGGGAGTGGAGATGTTGGTGGCAGTGGCGGCGGCACAACTGACGTTACCCGGGTATCCCGCGCAAAACGATCAGACATTGCCTCCAGTTTGGTGACTGGCGCCGGGGCATTTTTGGCCTGCTGCGGCATACTGGGAATCCCCAGATTTTGCTTCTGCTCATTTTTCACTAGGGTTTGAGGCTTCTTCGGGAAGAGATTCCGGAAAAAATCCATAAGCCCACCTGTACGAACCACGCGCTCTTGGACAACACGATCCTTCGGTGTGGTCATTTCCACCACCGCCTTTGGTTTTGGCCTGGGTTTTCCCAGCTGCTTGTCCTTTTCTGGAAGGAGGTTAATGTCGGATTCCATGGGTAATACTTAGGTGCCAAGCTGACGAAGGGCAAGACCAACTGCCACCCCAAACCGCGGGCCAATTTCATTCCACACTGACTTGAGCTCCACTGGGTAAGACACCCGAGCCCACGGGTCACCAATGTACGCACGGAGGTTCAGCACTTTGGTGAAGTACTCTGGTAAATTGCCCAGGAAGGCAGAGCCGCCCGCGAGCACAATTTTCTCAATCCCCCGCCCAGTCCCCTGGTTCTGGTAGAGGTTCAGCACGTACCGAATTTCATTGGTAATAGAATTCACCACGAACTCAATGGCTTTGGGGATGTTACTCTGACTGGCACCTTCCGCCACAATGAAGAAGTCACGCTTAAACTGCTCAGCGCGTTCTTTGCTTACGCGCAGGGTGCTGGCAATGGTTTTGGTAATCGTATCCCCACCCACGTCAATGGACCGGGTGAGCATGGGAATCCCCTCGCTGAAAACCACAATGTCCGTGGCC
The DNA here is from genome assembly GCA_041665345.1 of Patescibacteria group bacterium. Taxonomy (NCBI): domain Bacteria; species Patescibacteria group bacterium. The sequence goes on along the minus strand of JBAYJA010000002.1, from coordinate 14,685 downwards.
ACTGCACCAATGTCCACAATCATAATGGGCGCTTTGTCATGCCCAATGAGGGAACGTTCCATGGCAAACGCCTCGGTTTCCAAAGCCACGAGCTGGAGGTCAGCCATTTTGAATATGTCCATGTACCGCCGCACCAAATTCTTGGGTGCCGCCGTCAGCAACACTTTCATATCCTTTTGCGGACCTGCCCCTGGCGCTGGGTTTGAGCCTGCAGCTCCTTTGGCTGGCGCCGCTTGGTTCGCTGCGGTCATCTTGGCCGCCAGCGTATCCTCCCGCAGCACTTCCCAGTCCAAAATCGTCTCTTCCAGCGGCATGGGCACGAACTTCTTGGCTTCCCACTTCACCGCGGACATCAGCTCCTTCTTGGACATCTGGGGCAGGGAAATGATGGAACTAAACACCGTAAAACTTGGCAACGCGGTCACCGCCTGCTTGGACGTAATTTTTGCTGCACTGGTTACCTGCTTAATGGCTTGAGCTATGGCGCGCATTTCTTCGGCCGGGCTGCTCTTCAGCAAATCGCTCCGCCGCTCTGCAAACCCATAGGTCACCAAAGTTGGCCGTGCATTCACAGCCTTCAGTTCCACCACCTTAATGGAGGAACCGCCAATGTCCACACCGAGGTAACTTTGCTTGTTCTGAAAGAGGGGCATGGGGGAATTTTTTACTGATTAACTCGGGTAATCCTAGGTAAGGCTTTCGTCAGGTCTTCCAGCCCTGGTGGCGGATTGAGTAAGAGGTTGGAATCAAAGGTAACTTGCTCACCTGGCGAGGCCAATTTTTGGTCGCCTGTCCGTTCAAAATTGAACTGGCGAGCAAAGAGCAGGCCCAAAATTTTCAACGGATTGCACTTCTTACTTGTTGGGTCGCAGAGCGCATCATCGCTTCCAGTACTGAATTGCCCACGCCCAGCTGGGTCTGTTGGGACCAATGCGCTGTCTTTCCCTAAGACCACGAATGCCCCGGCAACCTGCGTGACCGCGGGATCAATGGTCACATCACCACGAACAATGAAGGCAATCGTTGGAATTTCTCGAACACTTCCGGGATTGACTGGCGGAATACTGAAGATATTATACTGAATATTTAGGTCTCCGTCTACCACAATGGTAGCAGTATCTGCATGGTTGTCCCCACTTACCGGATTTGGCAGCTTCCAAGCCCAACGAACTCGTTCACCTGCCGAATGCGATTTCGGGGTGGTGAGACTAGCAACACCGGTAATTGTTGTGCCTGTTGGTGCGTCTGTATACGAATAGTACTCTTGGTGCGCACCTCCCGGGTCAATAACCAGGTAGCCCTGTTCTGGAAAATTTACCGCACTGCCTACGGTCATGGTTCCAGCTGCAAGGTTGCTGTAGGTTGTTTCTGCAATTTTTGTTGGATCGGTTCGATTTGGGAGCATACTCAAATCACCTTGAACGTGAATAACTTGATTGCGTAGAGTATTTAAGGGTATACCGGGTGGCGACCAGCCAAGCATGGTACCGCCAGCCGGTATATAGCCGGCCAAATCTGCCAGCTTCCACTCGTGTGTTCCAACAAGCGCTTGATCAGTTTTATACAGCTGATTCCCAAGCCGATTGTCCTTATTCTGTTTCACATGACTGGGTACATGATTACCATCATCATCCGGCGTTCCCACAAAGGTGGTCAGCGCCCCCACATCAACCTTCCCCAAGGCATTGCGGAATGTGGTGGAATCTGGATTGACGGTTGGAAAGGTGATGCCAGATGCTGAATTTTCCCGACTGACAAAAGGATCTAAGACTCCAGCTGTGGTTGAATGCAGAAGTTTATATGGGAGACCTGTCACTGGATTCGTCAGCGTTTGAATATAAGGAATTGCGCTACTCGCAAAACCACCGGTCTGCCCCGTGCCTGGGACAGTGAGCTGCGTGATCGTACCCCCGGCCTCAATCCGGTACGTTGCGGTATAGCACTGCTCCGTACCCGCTGCACCGCAGCTCTTCAACGGCTGTCTGTCCGCATCCTGCGGATTAGGTAAGACAATATCATCTTGCGCGTAAATATTCCCAAACAGGGTTTCCAGCCACGCAAAACCTGCAAACAGCGTAGGCCGGAAGTGAATCCAGCCATACTCCGTGCTCCACGCCCAACCGGAAACCTCATACCGGCTGCCAGTCCAGTAACCGTCGACGCCGTATCCTTGATTCGTAACATTTGAAACTACGGTATTTTGAAGATAGCTCTTCTGTGGGCGATCCTGAGAAATAATGGTTAGCGTGTTTGCAGCGCAACCACTAAAACCAAAAATTTCTGCCCCGACCATCCCAAGGCCTGGATTTGTCGCAAAATTTGCACAGCTGGCAACAGAAATTGTCGCCGCACCAGCAACGTATCCTCCAACGGCGGAAATGGTTGTTTGTCTTGCGGGATCAAGCCAGTAACCATGCATCCGAACCCATCCGCCATCCTTGCTCTGGCAAACACCACTGGAAAAACTGCATAAATTCAAGAAACGACCCCAACCGTGAATTTTTTGGGTGGATGGAACGTATTTTGCGATTGGATGTGTCGATACTGAAAGCAGATTGTAATCTTGGCCAGGTGGGTTCCCATTGGGGTTTGCAGCGCTCACGCTATAGGAACGATCAAAGGTAAACCATCCAGCATTGGATGACCAGGCAAAACCACTGAGTGGATAGCCGTACGGATTAAAAGTGACACCGGAAACACCAGACGTTCTTTCACTTGGAGTGCTATCAAGTGGGGGGACGGCTACAAGAGTTCCATACGGATTGGTACAAACTGTTGGCGGCAATCCTTCGTTGGCACAGTTTAATGAGAGCCACCCGAAGTTAGATGACCAACCCCAACCAAATAAATTTCCACCACTATTGGCTGAAAAATTTACTTTGTGCTGTGCTGGAGCTTCAGCCCAAGCAACGGGTGGGAGACCTGAATTTATGGAAAAAGTCGGAGTGGAGGTATTGGGACCATATGCTGGAGTCGCGGGAGATTGAGCATAGGTTGTTGGATTTGGGCTCGCTGCCAATATTTGTGTCCAGGTATTAACCGGATCTTCTTTAAAAATAACCAGTCGATTCGTGCCACCACGGCGTACAGCAATGTACCCCTTATCCTGGTGAAACCCCGCCTGGGGTGCGTAATACTGATTTGTGCTATCAATAGCAACCTCACTACCGCATACAGCGCTGGGTGTTGCGCCCGCTGTGAGAGTACAACTTTTTACCCGAAGTTTTCCGTCTTCGTATACTGTCGGCGTTGCGCTACTTGTCCCCCCTTCGTAGGTGAGCAAAATGCGAGATGTTGTAGCTGTAGTACTTGGCAAATACCCAACTGAATAATCAAACGAATATGTATTGTTCGCATTGCCATTTCCATTACAGTCAAAAGCTATCTCCTGGTAGGGGTAGACTGTTGCTAAGCTAATACCAGTGGACCATGCTGCGGGGTTTGTAGAATCTTTTAGGATATAAGTTTGTATTCCTTCTGGTGCAGTTGTGGTTGACCCACAAATGCCGCCCTGGTTCCCGGTAGTTTTATGTTTCCCCATAATCACTGCTATGGATTTCGTTGTTCCTTGGCCAACGGGCACAAAAGCGAAACGCGACATTGGACCAGTAACTGTTAGTGAACCAGCTGGATCACCAATGTACCCCGAGGGAGAACCAAAAACCTGACCTACTGGTGTCCATGACACTGTAACACTCGAGTCAAAAACACCTGGGTCATTCTCGGTGTAAATCAACCAGTAGTAAAAACCATAGGGTAATGGCGGAGCCCAGGGCAGACCCGTCCCTCGTAAACCAATGACTGCCCACACGCGTTCTTTCCCGTTCACACTCTGTACACCAACAGCGGTGGGACTAGCATCAACAATAGTGTTTGAAGGAGGGCCAGAGTTTAACAACGGCGCATGGCCATAGGTTCCAAAACGCCACCCCCCAGCTCCGTCCCAAATTAATTTCCGAATTGTCGTTTTTGGGTAAGTGCTAGTTGCCCCAGTTTTTGCTGTTACATATCCGACCCATATGTCATACCCGTTTGGGTCAACGAAAAGCGAATACGAAAAGTAATTCGAATCATCAACAAGATCCAAGGTTAATGTACTTCCTCGAATTGCTTGACCCCAAGTTAACCCAGCGTCATAACTTACACGAAATTCAAGTACACCATTAGTAGTTGAGTACGGTTGGGCGTTATCATAGCGAACCACTCCCGCAACTAGGTAATCAGCGCCGTTCGGTCGAACATGTACAATTCTTTGGGTTGATTGATTTTCCCCTCGCCAGGCACCCTGGGGAAACCAGCCCATGCCCTCTTGTGCCCCATACTGCGTACCTTGCTGTGTAATCGTTGTAGGAACCGTCAGTCCGGCATGGGTGTCCCCCACCCGCAACCCAAAAACGCCGAGGATGCTGAGCACCCCAGCGCAGATCAGCGAGAGGAAAACGGCACGTATCCCGGAAAAGGGAAGCTGCATTGCTTGGTATCCTAGGGTTGGTTTCTGCTCTTGGAAGTAGAACTATTCTACCACAAAATTTGCAAAAAAGCAAATGCTTTTCCACTCACAAAGTTCTCTAACTACAGATTGGGGTATGTGCGGCGCAACTATCAGAACTGGAAATGCACATGGTTGTGCCATTGCAGACCAAGAAGTCACAGCAGACTGGCGTCCCGCCACTGCAAATGAGGCTTCCGCAGGCAACGCCAGCACCATTCACAATTTGCACATTCACTGCCGGCGTGGTCGTCATATTCCCTGCATTGTCTGAGGCGCGAACGGAAACGGCATGCTGGCCATCAGAGTATTTGGTGGTGTCCCAACTGAGTGAAAACGGCGACGCACCGGTATACGTCACAGCTGGTGAAGTTGGCGCTCCGTCAATGAAGAGTTCGACTTGTTTGAAACCCGAGCCACCCGAATCCGCATGCGTGCCGGTTACCGCGAAATTCACACCGGAAACATTTTGGCCATTCGTGGGCGCGGTCATGGTGACGGTTGGCGGGGTAACATCGGCATTGCTGCAATCCGTGGCCTCTAACTTATACGCAAATGTTACTTTCATCATCACTGGCGTTGCACTGGGATTGCGAACGAAAAGGCTGCCCGTAAAATTTGCCCCGGTACATTCTGTAAAGAGCAAATTCGTTGGCGCAGCTGCGGGGTTAGGGACAAGCGGTAACCACGTTCGGGTGCCAGTGACCGCGTACACCGCCTGGTACCAAAGTGGCCGGTACGAACCCACTGAGCCAGATGCCGGACTGCCGATAATCTCTGTAGCCGAAAATGTTCGGGATGCGTTACCAAGAATACTTGCGGTGAGCGTGACTGTTTTATTATCTCCAGTTGAGACTGGCTGACCATTCACTGTCAGTGCTCCAGTAACCGCCAAGTTACCATTCGCGAGCGTGAGGTTGCCACGCTGTAAGAGGACGTTGCTGGGTTTTGTGGTAGAGCCAATAAGCACCTTCCCTTCAAAAAAAGCAGCATTCCCAGAAACCGAATAGGAGTACAGTGCATTCCCATTAATGGAACTTGCGGTTAACCCACCGGCTGCCGCTAAGCCATTCGCCGCTAAAGCAGCTGTTCCACTAGACTTTGCGATAATCGCATTAACGTCACTACTTTCCACGTCAATTGCCGTTCCTGCCAACGCTGCACGGGTAATCCCGGCATTGGCCTGACCCAAAACCAACCCACCCCGCAAGGTGAGGTTCTGGGGGGTGCTTGCCTCCCCCACTTGCAACGGGGTTTTGATTATTTGATTCGTCGAGATCGGATTCAACGCCGAGAAAATGGGCGTTTCTTTGTTGCACAGCGCCGGGTCAATCTTCGGGTCGCACTCGGGGTCATTAAAGGTTTGGGCAAAGACAATGGGCAATGCAAACAACGTGGCCAAGCCGGCACCAAGAATGGACCAGAGCAAGGGTTTCACAGGAATGGAAACGATTTTTTGCATACTATGTCTCACCAGGACCGCCTCCGCCACAAGTGTGTGAGAGGTTTGGATCCCAGCACCGATAATCTGTAGGGCCAGTGCACCCAAAGTAGATGCAGGAGGTAATACCTGTACAGGCAGGGCTACAAAGTGCATTCGTGTGTGAAACTTCTATTGGCAAAGAAGTGGCCTTATTCCCTGCATTATCTGTTGCCCGACCAGAAACAGTAATATTTGGAGGGCTGAAAGGATAGTTAGTGAAGTCATGTGAGAAAGTACCGCTCGTTGTGCTCGTAGCCACTACATTACCATTGATCAACAACTCGTACAGTTGGATAGGGTTGGAAACCACGTCACTCGCGGTGATGGTGATTGATGTAGCTCCAGTGACGGGTGTGCCGCTGATTGGGGAGCTGATTGACACTGTTGGTGGGGTAACGTCAGGGTTCCCGCACGGTACTGGATCTGTTTGGTAGGTCACCATAACCCGAACGGAGATTGCTTGCCCAGAATTATTAGTCACCTTCAGCGAACCAGAAAATGCGCTGGCACTACACTCGGTATACAGCGATGCAACGAGTGCGCTTGCGGGTGCCCAGGTTCGATTTGTTGCGTAAGCCGCGGCAGTGCTCGTTGAAAAAACTTGGTACGAAACCAGCCGAAATGACGCTGAGCTGCCAACAATCTGCGAACCGGTAAACGTCGTATTCGTACCAGCTGCAGCAGCTAAACTTGCATACAACACTGTATGCCGCGTTTCACCAACCGCCACTGGTTGGCCATTAACCGTCAAACCACCGGTAATGCCAACGCCACCTAAAATGGACGCCCCGCTGGTGGAATGAAGTCGTCCGCCGGAGATAGTATTACTGGCCGTAATTCCGCCATTTGGAAGGCGCAAGCTACCAGCATTCGTGAGTGACCCAATATCAACATTCCCTTGAAAGTACCCAGCTAACCCAGAGCCAGTTGCAATTGCGCGTATTGCATTTCCGTTCACTGAGGTTGCCCATAAACCCGTAGCGCTGCCAGTCCCATTCGCCTGCATCGCAGAATGTACACCACTGCTCGTATTTGCAACAATGGTAAAATTATCTGTGGTTGTGACATTAATTGGCATACCGGCATAACCCACTGCAGTTTGGAGTTGTTTCCCAGTTTGCAAGGCTAGATTTCCGTTCAAATTTAAATCACTAGAAATTGTCTGTGTCGAACTAGAAGAACCGAGCAACGGGGCATTGGGATTGCAGGCTTCACCTGGATTGCACGTCGGCTCAGTGAAAGGTGTGGTTTGCGCTTTCAACATCTGGATTCCGGCACCGGCAAAAATACCCACCACAAGCAAAGACACGCCAAGCAGCCAGGGGTGGGCAATTTTTTGGAAAACCTGTGTTTGCATGGGGTTTGCTACGTAGAGCGAAGAACGGTATACTGAGTATACCAGAAAAGAAGCAGTTTGTCACCTGACCCAAAAATCCGTATGCCAGAAAATCAAACCCCTTCAGTGTGGTCCACCATGAGCCCAGCACGGAAATCAGCGCTGGCCACCACGGTGATGACCCTCTTCCTCATCCTTTTCACCTTTGGGGGGTACTGGTACGGCAAGAACACCGTGCTGCCCACGGCTGAAACCATAGCGGAGGACACGAATGCAAACACGGTAGCAAACAGCACATCGCAACCAAACGTCAACCAAGTCACCCTCAGCGGCAAGTTGGCCTCCATGAGTGACACAGGCTTGGAGGTGAAGCTGACTGGCACCGACCAGGAGGCGAACCAACGCACTGAGCTGACAAGTACGACGACCTATCGAAAACTCGATTTCCGTTCCATTCCAAAGAATGGCGTGGGTGACGGGGTAAAAATTGCAAAAACCGATCTGAAAACCGGTGACGAAGTGGTGATCGTCACGCTCAAAGAGGGCGCAACCTACAAAGCGGAAAAAGTGTACCTGGTTCTTTACCCCTAACCTTTACCCAATACATTTATGACCATTGTCTGGATTATCATTGCCCTCGCTGCCATCATTGTCTTGTGGTTGTGGGCTACGTACAATGGCTTAGTGAAACTCAAGAACCAGACGGAAGAAGCCTGGTCGGATATTGACGTGCAGCTGAAGCGCCGGTATGACCTGATTCCCAACCTGGTGAACACGGTGAAAGGCTACGCCACGCATGAGCAGCAGATTTTTGAGAACGTGACCAAAGCTCGCGCTGCAGCCATGGGTGCCCAGGGCTTTGCGGACAAGTCCAAAGCCGAGAACATGCTGACCGACACCCTGAAGTCCTTGTTCGCGGTGGCGGAAAATTACCCCAACCTGAAGGCCAACGAGAACTTTGCGAAGCTCCAGGATGAACTGTCTGACACGGAGAACAAGATCCAAGCCTCTCGCCGGTTCTACAACGGCAACGTGCGTGACCTGAACACGAAGATTGAAACCTTCCCCACCAACATGATTGCGTCCAGCTTTGGCTTTGCCAAACGGGAATTCTTTGAACTGGCGGAGGATGAGAAGGCCGCGGCGGGGAAGCCCGTGGAAGTGAAATTCTAGAGCTAACATTGAACGAAAAACCTAGCGCTCTGCAAAAGCAGGGCGCTTTTGTTTTTCTATTGTCATTGCGAACCTCGCAGCAACGAGGTGTGGCAATCCCGTACTACTACGGAACCAATCTGGTTCTTGATACTTCGGGATTGCCGCGGTCGTCCTGCAACAGGACTCCCTCGCAATGACAGAAAGAGGACGTTCGATGACAAGGAAAAACACTCATGTTACCCTTACCGTACTATGACTACATATTCTCTAATCAACACCAACAAACGTCGCAGCGTGTTTCTCATTGCAATTTTTATCATCATCATCCTGGCTTTGGGGTGGATCTTCAGCACGGCCTACCAAGCTGGTCCTGGGGTTTTGCTGCTGGCCATCCTCTTCTCCTTGGGCATGACCTTGGTGGGCTACTACTCTGGTGACAAGGTTGCGTTGTGGACTGCTGGCGCAGTGTCAGTGACCAAAGAGCAAAACCCATACCTGGTGCGCATGGTGGAAAACTTAGCCATCACTGCTGGCCTTCCCCTTCCCCGGGTGTACGTCATCCCCGACGAGATGATCAATGCGTTTGCTACCGGCCGAGATCCGCAGCACGCATCCATTGCCGTGACCGCCGGAGCAATTGAAAAACTGGAGAACGAAGAACTGGAAGGTGTGCTTGCCCACGAACTTTCGCACGTCGGGAACTACGACATTCGCTTCATGACCTTGGTGGCTGTCCTGGTGGGTATCATTGGTTTGCTCGCCCACTGGTTCCTCCGCTTCAACATTTTCGGCGGCCGACGCTCCAGCTCTGACCGCGGCGGAAACGCTGCAGGGATTTTGATGATCATTGGCTTGGTGCTGTCCATTCTGGCGCCCATAGCCGCCACGCTCATCCAGCTGGCGATCTCACGCAAGCGAGAATTTTTGGCTGACGCATCTGGCGTGCAACTCACCCGCTACCCAGAAGGCTTAGCCCGCGCTTTGGAAAAAATTGGCCAGCAAGACGGACGCTTAGCATCAGCGAGCAATGCCACGGCGCATCTCTTCATTGCCAACCCATTTGGCGCCATGCACGCACATGGGCTAAGTAAAATGTTCTCCACCCACCCGCCAATTGAGGAACGGATAGCGCAGCTGCGGAAAATATAGGGGAAGCTGTAAGCCGTAGGGCTGTAAGCTATAGAGATCTCTACTCTGTCATTGCGAGCTCCAGCTTGTCCGCCGAAGCCAAAGGCGGAGGAGGGCAGGAGCGTGGCAATCTTGCGGTAATACAGAACCAAGATGACTATCTGTGCTCTTTTTGCATTCTTGGTCTTTTGGACCAAGTCTACACATCAGGGTTACCTCCCCCCCCTCCCCCCTCCTTCGAAAGGAGGGGAGCAGTTTTTGGTTCATTACCGACTAAGGTCTGTTTGTACGTTTCCTCCCCTTCCAAAGGGGAGGTTAGGTGGGGTAACCCTTACCGGTCAAAGCCTGTATTACATGAACCAAGCTTTAAGCAAATCAAACCATTATTCTCAATCTTCCCCCTCTGCATTTCCGCCAGAGGCGGATCCGCCTCTGGCGGACGTATTTTCGTAGTATCTTTTCGTAATTCGTAACCCTCTTCGTAGTTGACAAAAGCTGTTTTTTGCGCTATACTATGTCTGTAGGGTAAGTTCAACTTACCTGAATACAAAAATAAAAAATTCTGAGCTCTTGATTTCGTTTTCGAGTATGAGCTCAAAAAAATATAGGTCTTTGGATAAAGACCGTTGGGACTGCTCTAGCGGTCTTTTCTCTTATCCCATTGTCGGAGAACCAGCTTTGACACAGTGAGCGTTCCATGGTACCGTACGACAACGGTATGCTACCGATTCTGAACAAATTCACCACGCACCTGAAGGAAGTTTTGCAAAAGGCAACCAACTTCGCTTCCGGAAACCGGGCCACGGAAATTGGACCTGAGCATTTGCTGTACGCGCTCATTCTCCAGAAGGGTGCCATTGCCTACGAGCTGCTGCAAAAAGCCGGGATGAACGTGGAAGCCATCCGAACTGCAATCCAACTGCGCGATGGCGGCACGGAAACGGACGTCAGCCCTGCAACCACAAACCGCAACCAACCTCTACTCTCCGCAGAGAGCAAAGATGCTATTCAGAAAGGCGCGATTGTGGCCGCGAAGCACCAGCACCGGTACATTGGGACCGAGCATTTGCTGTACGGCATTTTGAAATTGGAGAATACCTTTGTGACGCGCATGTGGCGTGAGCAAAAAGTTGACACGCAGGAGCTACGTAATCAAATTTCCATGGTGCTGCGCACCACCTCCAAGTTCCCAGACATTACCGAACTGTTTGAAAAAGCGGTGGGTGATGAAGACCGACCCGGCAAGCAGCAGTCCAAGACCCCGGCCTTGGATTTCTTTGCAACTGATCTGACGAATGACAAATTGCAAGAAAGCATTGACCCGGTCATTGGCCGCCAACCCGAGCTGGAACGCTTGGTGCACATTCTTTCCCGCCGCACCAAGAACAACCCTGTGCTGCTGGGCGATCCTGGCGTGGGCAAGACTGCCATTGTGGAAGGCTTGGCAAAGAAGATTGTCCTGGGTGATGTGCCAGAGACTTTGCTTGGCAAACGCATTCTTCGGCTGGATCTTTCCTTGGTGGTTGCCGGCACCATGTACCGGGGCGAATTTGAATCTCGTCTCAAGCAGCTAGTTGATGAAGTGAAAGCCGACGACGACATTATTGTCTTCATTGATGAAATCCACACCTTGATTGGTGCTGGCTCTGCTTCAGGTTCCATGGACGCGGCGAACATTCTGAAGCCTGCTCTGGCGCGCGGCGAAATTCGGGTGATTGGTGCAACGACGCTGGATGAGTACCGTAAGCACATTGAGAATGACGCGGCTTTGGAACGTCGCTTTCAGCCCATTGTGGTGGCTGAACCCGCCCCAGCGGAAACGATTAAAATTCTTGAAGGTCTGCGCGCCAACTACGAAACCTTCCACCACGTGACCATCACGGATGATGCCATCCAGGCGGCAGTGGAGCTTTCCGAGCGCTACGTCCAAGATAAATTCTTGCCCGACAAAGCCATTGACCTCATTGACGAAGCCGCGGCCAAAGTGAAAGTGAGCGCCACCAAAGGTGGTGAGCTGCGCAAACTCCGGCAACTGAAAAAAGAGCTGCAAACCTTGCGCCAGAACAAGCAGCGCGCGGCGTTGGAAGAGCGCTTCTCAGATGCCCTGGAACTGAAGGAAGCCGAGGACGAGCTGGAGGAAAAACTCCGTAAACTGCAACAGCCCAAGAAGGGTCAGCGCAAACGCCTGGGCACCATTACCCGGCAAGACATTGCCGATGTGGTGCACCGCATAACCAATGTCCCGCTGAAAGACTTGGTGAACGAGGAACGCGACCGGCTCCTCCACCTGGAAGAGAGCCTGCGCAAGTATGTGGTCGGCCAAGACGAAGCCGTGCACGCCATCAGCGATGCCATTCGCCGCTCCCGGGTGGGTCTGCGCAACCACAACCGGCCTATTGGCTCTTTCATTTTCATGGGTCCGTCCGGGGTAGGGAAAACCGAAATGGCCAAAGTCCTGGCCCGGGAAGTCTTTGAGGATGAGAACGCGCTCATTCGCATTGACATGTCTGAGTTTGGCGAGAGCTTCAACGTCTCCAAGCTCATTGGCGCACCAGCCGGCTATGTTGGGTACAAGGAAGGGAACAAGCTAACGGAACCCGTGCGCCGCAAACCCTACGCCGTGGTGCTGTTTGACGAAGTGGAAAAAGCGCACCCCGAAGTGTTCAACCTGCTTTTGCAAGTGCTGGAGGACGGGCAGCTGACGGATGCCACGGGCAAACAGGTGAACTTCAAGAACACCATTATCATTTTCACCAGCAACGTGGGCTTGGAAAGCCTGAACCAGAGTGCCCACGTGGGTTTTGAAACCGCCAGCAGCAATGCCAAGGTGAAAGCAGAAGCTGAGTTTGACCATATTAAACGGGAAGTGACCGGCCAGCTGCACGAACAATTCCGCCCAGAGTTCTTGAACCGCATTGATAAAATTATTGTCTTCCGCCCCTTGCAACCCGTGGACGTGAAGAAGATTGTATTGCTTCAGGTAGCGGAACTCCAGCGCCTGGCTGAAGCGCAAGGGTACAAACTGACTGCGACACCCGCCGCCGTGCAACGGATTGCCGAACTTGGCTTTTCTCCAGACCAGGGCGCCCGTGCCATTCGCAAAGTGGTACAGGATGAAATTGAGAATCCCCTGGCGCGCGCCTTGCTGGAAGGCAAATTCCCCAAAGGCTCCACCATTAAGGTGCACGCGGGGAAGGCAGGTTTCACGTTGAACTAGCTGTATGTCTGTTCTGTCGTTCCTCCGCCAGCACAGCCCTGCGGTGGGGCGTTTTGTGCTGGACGCACTGGCTCCGCTGCGCTGTGTGGGTTGTAACACTATTGACGACATTGCCTGTGCAGACTGCCTGGCGAAAGTGCAACCGCATGTCCAAAAAACTCTTGGACCTGCACCTTTGGAGTCCATCACCTCAGCTATGGATTTTGAAACCCCGCTGGTCCGCGACCTTATTCACGCCCTGAAGTACGAAGGCATCAAAGCCGCGGCAGAACCTTTGGCACAATGGTTAACTCCAGTTGTCCGGGCCATGCTGCAACCTGGGGATGTGCTGATCCCCGTCCCCCTCCATCGCCGGCGGCAACGCACCCGCGGCTACAATCAGAGCCAGCTCCTGGCAGACCGGGTGGGGCAAACATTGCGCGCACCGGTGTTACAAGGTGCCGTGCGCACGCGCCACACCAAACCCCAGGTGGAGTGCAATGGCGACGAGCGCCGCACCAACCTGGCGGACGCCTTTGAGGCACAACCGATCGATGCAAAGAGGATTATCCTCGTGGATGATGTCACCACGACTGGTTCAACGCTCCAGGAAGTAGCCCAAGCAATTCGGAAAACCACAAACCTCCCCATCCTCGGCGTGGCGGTGGGAAGAGGGTAAAAGAACAAAACGATTACACCGCTGGCGGGGGGGTAGAACCCTATCGTTGCCCTGAGAGATCAAGCCGCCTAAATAAACCGAAGGATTGCCTAAGCTCTTCTGCTGTTGGGTTTGCTTTGAAGTGCTGAGCTAGATTATGGATAGTTTGATTAAAAGGATAGAAGAGGTGACCGCAGCCAAAGTGAGGATTAAGGAATTCTGGCAGCGCCTGGCCCAGGAGCACTTTGTATACTTTCCCACCAAAAAAGCTTACCCTCGCATATTGTAAATTATTTTCCTGATAGAAGACGATAGTGTGGCCTACGTATCGACGTCCAGACTCCTTTTCATGGATTGTAATTGGCTCGTCAGATACCTCGACAATGACATCCTTTCGCTGAATAGCAGTGTCGCCTAAGATGAATCGTTTGATTCGGTCGAACCGTGTGTCATAGAGGATGGCCTGCCGACCTTCTTGGAGCGCACAACAGACAAAGTAGTTGAAAGCTACTTTCGCGATAAGGCGGCAAATATTCGGTGTAATAGTGACCTGCATCTGGACTTCAAATTGAGCATCCGGGTTGACCCCTACGGGAGCAAACTTTCGCTCTCGTTCTCGATACGTAACGCCAAAATCACCCAGTAAGACGATCGCCCGATCTAGCGCACCATCATCAGTCTGGGCATTGCCGCCAACAAACACCGCAATGTTGTCCCTTCCAGACATTCGGAGACGTTTCTTGACGCGATTAAAAGCTTCCAGTTTCGTACGCGACTGAGGAGCCTCATCTTTGAGACGTTGAAGCGCCTCCAGTGCAAAGACTTGGTAGCCGTGCTCGCCACCGTAATTTTTTATTTTCACCTGCGCCTTAGGATCGACGACAAACTTACCATCCTGCTGCTTAAGGAACGGGAAGATTTCGTCAAAGAAGTTGTCACCCATGCCGGAGAAAAACTCCATGGTGACATTGATACCACGGATACGGATGCTGTTGGCCCCAAGGAAGTTCAACATTTGCCCGGTGATGCCCTCCCAGGTGTCTTCTTTGAATTCGGTTTCGAGCGCACTGAAGACAACTGAGTTGCAGCGCTGGCAGACCAGGCCATCTGCACCTTGGAGTGTTGGATTGACCGGAGTAAACGTCCCCAAAAATTGAGGGATGACGTGCTCCTTATTAAAGGGTCCGGTTGATCCGCAGTAGATGCAGTGCATACATGCGTGAGCGAAAAGGTATGGCGG